>CAZSXI010000057.1:0-10009 GCA_964611045.1 uncultured Cocleimonas sp.
AGAGAAAACAGACCTAGAAAAAATGCAAGCAAAATAAGGAAGTTTTGATTAACTAAGTGGTACTTCTTAAGCGATCCATCGATCGATATGATATTGCTTCACTAATATGAGCCGTTTGTATCTGCCCACTATCGGCCAAATCTGCAATTGTTCTCGCTACTTTTAATATTCGATGATAAGCACGTGCTGAAAACCTAAACTTGTCCATCACTTGTGCCAATAAAGCTTCGTCTTGCTTATTGAGCTTACAATAAGCTTCTATTTCTTTATTACTCAAAGCAATATTCGCTTTTTGCTGACGTTGCATTTGCCTATTTCTTGCTATAACTACACGCTCGCGTACCTGCTCACTGCTTTCACCCGTTGCAGGCTTTTGCAAATCATCTCGTGATAAACGTGGCACTTCAATCTGTAAATCAATTCTATCTAAGAATGGGGCTGAAATTTTTGAGCGATAACGTCTCTGCTGTTCTAACGAGCATTGGCAATTGTTCTGAGCAGGGTCACAATCTATTCCTTGTGGACAAAAATTCATCGCTGCGACTAATTGAAATTTTGCAGGATATGTCGCTTGCCTAGCAGCTCTTGAAATTGTGATTTTGCCCGTCTCTAATGGCTCTCGCAAAACGTCTAGCACTCTACGATCAAATTCTGTTAGTTCATCTAGGAATAAAACCCCTGAACTAGCCAAAGAAACCTCTCCTGGCCGAACTTTCGCGCCACCGCCAACTAAGGCTACGCCAGAACTTGTGTGGTGCGGTTCACGCACGGGTCTAAGTCCCCAATTAGCCACATTAAAGCCTTGATCACTAATTGAGGCAATCGTTGCTGATTCTAATGCTTCATCTTCTGTCATGGGTGGCAATATTGTTGCAAGCCTTGTAGCTAGCATGGTTTTACCTGTTCCTGGAGGACCGACCATTAGCAAATTATGCCCACCAGCTGCCGCTACTTCTAATGCCCTCCTTGCTTGATACTGACCTTTAACATCGCTAAGATCCGCGCTATATTGGGGTAGTCTAGCGCCTGTATTTGCAACATGAGGCAGTAGCTTTTCTGTCTCGCTTAAGTGAGCGCAAATCTGCAATAAATGATTGGCAGCATAGACAGGTAACGACTTTATTAAGCTTGCTTCATCGGCATTTTCTTGTGGTACAAACAATCTTCGGTTCACTTTATTAGCTGCATAGGCTGTTGGCAACACACCTTTTACGGGGCGTAACTGCCCGCCTAATGATAATTCACCAATAAATTCATAATCTGTTAGCGCTTTTTCAGAAAGCTGACCTGATGCCGCTAAAATACCGAGTGCAATAGGTAAGTCAAAACGTCCACCATCTTTAGGGATATCCGCTGGCGCAAGGTTTACCGTGATACGCTTTGCAGGGAATTCAAAATTTGAGTTTAACAATGCCGCACGAACCCGGTCTTTGCTTTCTTTAACTGCAAGCTCAGGCAAACCAACAATACTAAACCCTGGTAAACCGTTACCTAGATGCACTTCTACCGTCACCTGAGGAGCATCAATTCCATCATTGGTTCGGCTATAGACTACGGCTAAGTTCATATTATTGTAATTTCTATTAAGTAAACAGCCATTTTAGCAAACAAAAAGGAAACAATACTATCAATGCCAGATAAAAGGTTAGTTTGTGGGCACAACACAGACAACCATGTACAATGAGCTTTCATTTAAACAGTTTTCATCTTATGGAATTAGCATTCACTATTCTTGCAGGCTTAGGTGCTCTTTTAATTTTAATTGGCTATTTAGGTTTTGTTTTTGCTGGCTTTAGGCATCACTTTGTCACGGGTATTATCTCTGCATTACCCGTGCTAAATATTGTTACTGTCCCTGCGTTGTGGTCAAAAGCAGGGCGAAAAGTAATTATCAGTATACTAGGCACTATCATCGTTGTAGCAAGCTGGTTTTTAGGTGCAAATACGGGTATCCAGAAATATGTTGGGATGCTTAAAGGTAACAAACAAGTAGCTCAAACCGTTATTACAGCACCGTCTGCCAACAACACCACTAGAATCACAAACACATCTAATTTGTCCTCTGTACAAATCGGACCTACTGCCACCCCTTCGGCAACAAGTCCTCAATACACCATAGATGAAAGTAAGATGCAGCAACTTCCAAAGAAAGCACTTTACCGAATGAGTTTTGAAATTGTTCCTGTTGATAAAATACAGGGTTTAAAAAATAGAGTAGTAAAAGTTATCACTACAAGTAATGATCAATTCGAAGGTCGCATCACCAATATCACCGCTAGTAGTATTATTATTCAAGGCAATGAATTACCTATCGCCAATATCAAACAAATCAGTCTAATGGTTAAAAAGGTAAACTAAGTCACGCCATGAACTGTTATATCTACCGTAGCAACAAGCAAAAAGGCATGTACCTTTATTTGGATGAAAAGGATGATTTTTCCAAAGTACCTGAATCTTTATTAACACTATTAGGTGATATGAAATTTACGTTTGAATTTGACTTGAGCAAAGGACGCAGACTAGTAAGAGCAGAAACAGAGGAAGTGCTGAGAATAATGGATGAAAATGGCTATTTTTTACAAATGCCGCCACCTAAAAGTGACCTTCTTGGGCAAAAGGCTAACTAGATAATAGTGTGTTTTTGTGAATTACTGTCTACTGTGTTGTTACCGTGATGGTCATAGTATCTTGATAAATTCCAGCTTGTGGATTGGCTCTAAAAGGACCCTGCGTTCTAAAATCTAAAGATGTCATGCTCACATTACAAGAGGATAAATCTCTTGATGGTTTGTTTCTACGATAAACTTTATTCTTATAAAAAAGACGATAAGCTGTAAGGCGTTGATTAGAAATAGTATGTCGTAATCTCCAATTTTTCTGTGATGAAAAACTTAAAGTACAAATTCCTGGAACATTTGACTCAAAGCCCAACGACCCAAGACTTACTATAGGTCGAACACCTCCAACTGGCTTAATGTTATCCGTTGAAAAAAATACTGACGCTCCTACAACACTGCCCAATAAGTTCACATACGGAACATATGTAAGCTCAAGCTCTACCGCTGTTGATTTATCGACAGCAAAAGACACCACCGTAGAAAAGCTAAACAAGGAGATAAGCAATATTTTTATAGTCGTATTCATTGATATAGTTTTTTTGAAAAAAAAGCCGCTAATGAAAGCGGCTTTTTTTAAACTAAAAAAGCTAATTACTGTGTAGTAACAGTCATTGTAATTGTATCACTGTATGTACCTGCATCTTGATCTAAAGGTACTGCTGTACCATTCATAACCACGTTTCCTACTGCAACATTACAATTGCCCATTGTAGTTGTATTTTGTGCAGTAGTATTACCAGCTACAAAGTTATGACCGAATGCGACGATGTTATAAGTGCCTAAATCTAAAGAAGGAACTGTTGTATGTACTAATAAAAAGTTATTTGCAGTTGACATTGCAACGTCACAAGTACCTGATGTATTTGACTCCACTCCTAAAGTACCAATAACCAAACCAGGACCAATAGCAGCTACAGGGATTGATAATGTTGGGTTTGAAGTAAGGTTACCAATAAAGTTAACGTAAGCATCTTTAGTTACGTTAATTTCTATAGTTGTTATATCTGTTGCAGCAATTGCTAACGAGCTAGTTGCTAAAAGTACAGCAGACGCAAGAATATTTTTTGTAAATTTCATTTGGGTATTTCCTGTTTTTTATTTAAAGGGTTTGTTGTTTAAATGGGTAAACGTATAATTTTTATATTGTTGACCTTGGTAGGAATAATAGTTTTATTTAGCTGAACGCTTCCTGAATATTCCTTAAGTTTACCTACCGATCGTCTATTAACATCTCGTGCTAAGATGTTAATAAATAGTACTAATGTCCCACACCCAAAGAAATCTATAAAGTAAACCATTCGTCATGTATTCAGTTAACGTTCAGCTATAGCGGATGATAATGTACGAACAAAACCCCACTATTTAAACTATAAAATAAAAATAATGACTCAACTTAAAGCTTTAATGACATCTTGTATGTTACTTGTGCCTATTACATCAAGTTTTGCGGCAACGGATACAACCGTCATTAATATGAGTTCAACCTATACGCCATATGTAAATTTCACGGGTACAGCACCTGGGAGTTCTCGGTTCTATAGTAATACCGATATTGTCAACTGGGTTACCCCTAGTGTTGTTAGTCTCGGTACTTTGGGCTTAGAGTCTAATGTGGGCGGCAATTGTG
The DNA here is from genome assembly GCA_964611045.1 of uncultured Cocleimonas sp. Classification (GTDB taxonomy): domain Bacteria; phylum Pseudomonadota; class Gammaproteobacteria; order Thiotrichales; family Thiotrichaceae; genus Cocleimonas. The sequence goes on from CAZSXI010000057.1 coordinate 4,246, forward strand.
ATATAAGCTTTTCAACACAAAATAATTTTAAACTATTGCATACTATAAGTAGTAGCAACCTTACAGAGTTTAAAATCATATATCAAAATACAGACTTTGATAGCGCAAGCAGCCCAACATTAACAATACCTTGTACAACACCAGCAACACCATTGGAATTTACACCTAGTAGCGGTAGTTTTTTCACAAACCTTCTCATTGGGTTTTCTTTTATTCCATCTGGCATCTATCAAGATATCGTTAATATCACCGTTACTACTCAATAAATATCTTTGCACGAAAGTATTTTTTAATTATCCCTCTCGTGTGACTACACCCAATAATATTTATATTTAACCTCTTTATTAAAAGCGGCTATTCCATAATTCTAATATTCCCCAAGTCATGCACTTTACCTTTTAAGTCTGGCACATTTACATTTATCGTCTCCATATCTGGGTAGTCAAACAACTCCAATTTATATTTTCCTGCCGGTATCGATGTAATACGGAATCGTCCTGCCTTATTTGAAAAGAATGCAATGGCTTTTCCTTTGCCATTACTCTGAATCCACTGTCCACCTTTAAAACCTAATGGTTTATTTTCTCCATTAACCAGTACTCCATTTAGCATCGTTGCGGGTTCTCCACCCGCTTTAATGATAAAGCCTTGGCGATAACGTGGAAAAACTTCAAACTCTGTTTTTTCAGTATCGTATCCGTTTGGTAGCGTACCTTCATCAACGTTAATACTTTGATAACGATAGGAGCTTAAGCCCAAAACTGCCATTCTATTTTTACTGGGTATTAGCGCCGTATAGTTATCAGGTAATCCCGTATCATTTGTATCGGAATAAACAAATCGCTGATTACCATTATTTATTGCAATAGGTGCTTCTTGATTGGATGGTCCAGAAACTAACGCAAAGCTATCGTGTATTGGATGAGACGCCGCACAACGACTACCAACACAAGCGAGGCTACTATTGAACCCAATATTAAGGCTTTGTGAGTTCTGTTTATTTGTCTTAGCAAGGTTATTTTGTGCCTTAAAACTAGTCTCAAAGTTAGTCGCTCTATAACCTAAATTAAGGGTTTGTTGAGCTGTATCATCATTTTGAAAGTATTCTAGCGATCCTTGTAAACTATTTCGCCCTATTAAACTGTGTGGTCGTAAGCTTAATTTACTTTCAAAGGAATTATTTCTTGAGTTTGCCTGTAAATCAAAATTCACTTTCCTTTTTTTACTGATATTGGATAAGGGTAAAGACAGTTGCAAAATGACTGAAAAATCATCATCAGTATCATAGCGAGCGGCTACACTTAAATTAATCGTGTTTCTAATACGCCTGCTTGCTGCCAAGTTGATAGATGTATTATTCCCCGAATCATAATAGTCACTCAACGAAAGGTTTAAAGTCCCTCGCCATTTATCGCCAAAGTCAAGACCTAGGTTTGTTTGCAGGCGAGCTTTTAGCTTCTTGTTAATTTTGTTTCCGCTGCTAACATCGATAGAGTCAGAGCCATTCAATAATGAAAAATCCCGGCTGCGAAGCTCCCCTGACATTGTCCAGTTTTTAATAAAGCTGTTTTTAGAAGGTAATAAATCAAGTGCTACTTGTTTGTTCGGTTTAAAATCAAACCGTGCGGCTGCACCCGATTTTTTATCACTGCCCCCACTAATGGCAACACTACTATTTATAATACCTAAGGGAATCGATGTGATAACTTCTGAGCCTAATAAATAAGCATTTGCACTAATTTGAGCATCGATACTCATGGTTAAATCTTTTGTTAAGCCTTTCTGGTAATAGCCACTTAATATAGGGTCTTTGATTAAATTATTATTCGAGCCTACTTGCTGATTACTCAAATAACCCACACTGATAGCATAAAGAGACAAGTCTTTTTTGAGTAAACTAGAGGCATAGAATTGCTGGCTAGTTTTTTCAGTGATTTTGCCAAATTTATCTTTAATTCTCACACGGATATTATTCGCACCATCGTATAAGCCAATATCTTCCAGTGAATAAATCCCCTCTCGCAAATGGAAACGCTGGCGCAATTGATCATTGATGAATACTTCAACTTCAGAGTCTGTCTTTAATACAAAAGATTCATTGGCCCTGGGTCTAATTTGCATCTCAGAATCCATAAAAAACTCTTTGCTTATTCTTAAACCATTTAGCCTCAAGTTTTCTTGAAAGTTTCTAACGCCAGTAGAAATATCACCCAATACAAAGCGTTGCAGCTTATTAGGTCTATCAAATGTTAACTTCGTTTTATCGATAGAAAACTGTCCATTTCTAACATCAACCGTGCTTTCAAAAACACCCTTTCCAAAATTGAGACTGCCTTCAAGCTTCATGCTTATGTCCGGCTTTGCACCCCCAGAATTTAAGCCTACGCTTGAGTACATATTTAAAAAACCACTAACTTTATTCGCTGTTATTTTATTTATATCACGTACAGACACCCCCCTTTTTGATTGCATGGATAAGATCAGTGGTTTACGCAGTGCTGTATTGATATTTAAATCTAGACTTAGATCAACAGAATTATAGTTTGCATCAATGCCCAATTTCGACAAGGTTATAAACGATAGCTTCTTCTTTTTTGCTGTCTGGCTAACTACTTTTTCATAAACATGTTCTTTTACAACATCTTTTAAAAGCACTAAAAACGCTTCTCTACCTACACGGTCGATAGTGCCTTGCTTATTACTAAACACCGTCACATCGCCCAAAACTGTTTTATTAATTCTAAGGTCAACGGTAACTTGGCTAGGTGCCGCTGTTGTAGCTTTCTTACCAAATGCTTTAGCGAACAAAGCGTCTAAATTGCTCACTTTGCTTGGTGAACTATTTTCTATAGTCGGCTCTACACGTGGTTTAACCACCTTTTTAATAGGTATAACAATTGGTGTTTTCTCCACCACCTCTTTTTGAATTGGGCTAGGCTTCTCCACGACAATTACTTTATTTTTCATTCTCTGCTGGGGAATAACTCGGGACTTTTGCTTAATTGCTAATTTCTTCTTTTGTGGGAAAAGTTGCTGATACGCAGCAACAAGATCAATATCTTTAGGAGCTGTTTTTGTTTTTACATGTGTGTGTGGCTTATGCACAAATCGTTTGCCAAATATATTTTCATAGGCTTTATTGATTTCAGCATTTTGTAGGTTATGCGCCTGAACGGGCGAGAGTGATAAAACACCCACAAGCACAAAAAGACAAGCCACTAGGTAGCTTGTCTTTTTGCGTGCTTCTTTTATTTTTGTAGAAGCTTGGCTAAGAGATAAGGGGTACATGACAATTCAAACTCGAATCATCTTTTTCTTATAAATTTATCGTGGATACTTTAACGCCGCTGTCCAACGTCCATTCACAAAGCCTTTTGGTAAGGGAATAAAGAAGCGCTTGGTTGAACCACCTAATACATTATTTCCATCAAGGCCTGCTAGTTGCTTGCTACCTTTTAAGGAAATTACTTGACCGCCATTTCTAAGTGTCAACGTTGCATATCGCATTAATTGATGACGATTACCAAGGTTTGCAACCGTTACCGCTAGTTTATTACCCTGAGCTTGTAATGCCTTCACTTGCAGGTTACTTTTAGTATTACCTGGTTGAACATACAGTGCACCAACCAATGTCATCAGCATTTTTACGCCTGTGGTTTCTTTATCATCAAGCGAAACATAAACCTGTTCCGCAATTAAGCGATATGCCTGCTCACGTGGTAATTTACTAGCCCCCAACCATTCAACACGTACCTTTTGAGTTGAACGTGCAGGAATAATTGTCTGTGGTGGATAAATCATAAAGTCTTTATCTGCAGGATGCCTAATCTCTTTATTGTTTAATTGCTGGCGCGTTGTAATACTAAATTGCACGGCAATTGGTTGATTGCTTTCGTTAGTCACTTTAAATGATTGCTTAGCCCCACCGCCTGATGGTTTTAACACAACCGATAAAGGATTCATCTGCAATGCATTTGCTTGCACACTAAAGAGTGATGCGAGTATGACAAAGATAAAAGAGAAGTATTTAATTCTAGTTTGAAGTTTATTATTCATTTTTTTTACATCCATTTTTTACATTATTTTTATTATCTGAAGCTGATACTTAATGGTTTTAATTAAGTTCAATTCAGCATATCTCCTAGCACTCAATCCTGAGTCTAGCTTGCCTCTGATACTACCTTGTTTAATATTTACACAGACTTAACGATCCTATTTTATGCCTTTTTATTTGCCACCCCCCCTCTTTTTTGCTGATTTGTAGTATTTTCAAGGCTATTCGAGCATCTTTTTTATACAAATCAGCAAAAAAAAGGGGGGGCGGGCTTAATAAATAGCCCTTTTTCTTAAAGTATTGGTCTATAAAAAGGGATAGAACAATGAGAATGATGCTATGAACCCTAGATCTGTAAAATCTATCGAAGACGCTAAAAATATAGTCGAAAAACGTAAACTATCGCACATCAAAGTCGGTCTAATCGACATCGACGGCATTATGCGTGGCAAGTATATGAGCAAGGAGAAGTTTTTCTCCTCACTTGAGCATGGTTTTGCCTTTTGCGATGTGGTTTTAGGTTGGGATTCTAACGATGAGGTCTACGATAACACCACCTATACCGGCTGGCATACGGGCTATCCTGATGCACCTGCACGCATCATTCCTGAGAGCTGTCGTGAGCTACCGTTTGAAGAAAATGGGCTGTTTTTTCTCTGCGAGTTTACCGAGCCAGCTGATGCACTCTGCCCGCGTGGTGTTTTGCAACGTATCTTAGCCAAGGCTGATGCAATGGGTTTTAAAGTCTTTGGCTCCCTAGAATATGAGTTCTTTGTCTTTAAAGAATCACCCGAATCCATTCGTGAAAAAAACTATATTGGGCTTGAGCCACTTGCGCCTGAGGCATTTGGTTATTCCATTATTCGCAATACGGTTGAAGCCGAGGTTTACCAAGAAATTATCAAGGTTTCTGAGGAGATGGACTTTCCTATCGAGGGTCTACACGAAGAATCTGGCCCTGGTGTGATCGAAGGCGCAATCACCGTTGACAATGCGAGCGATGCCGCTGACAAAGCAGCACTGTTTAAAACCTTTATAAAGATTGCCATGCAACGTATGGGTTATATGGCGACATTTATGGCGAAATGGTCGCCTGATTGGCCGGGGCAAAGCGGGCATTTGCACTTATCGTTACAAAACAAAGAGGGTTCTTCAGCTTTTTATGATGAATCAAAAGCATTGAATATGTCAGACACCATGCGCCATTTCTTAGCGGGACAACAAAAACTGATGCCTGAAGTTTTAGCAATGGTTGCTCCGACAATTAACTCGTATTCCCGTATGGTTCCAGGTTCTTGGGCCCCAACTGATGCCAGTTGGGGCTTTGAAAATCGCACCTGTGCACTACGTGTTATTGGCGGAAGCCCTAAATCTCAACGGGTCGAATACCGTATTGGTGCGGCTGATGGCAATCCTTATTTAGTAATGGCAGCCGCGCTTGCCTCGGGTTTATACGGTATTGAAAACAAGTTAGAGCCTGAAGAAATGGTAACGGGCAATGCTTATGATATCGACTTCCCCAAAAAGCTCCGCCTGCCTTGTACCTTGTGGGATTCTGCGCGTCGTTTTAAAGAATCTAAAGTCACTCATGAATTATTTGGCAGCGATTTTGTGACCCACTTTGCTGCTACTCGGGAATGGGAAGAGCGACAATACAGGAAACATGTATCTGATTGGGAGCTTAAAAGATATTTTGAGATCATCTAAAAT
>CAZSXI010000058.1:0-9879 GCA_964611045.1 uncultured Cocleimonas sp.
CTGAATATTCTGAGAATTTCTCCAACAACTCATCACGACCTTTTTCTTTATACAATTCATGAAAGCTCGACCATTTCCAATCATGTAAATCATTCACGTAGCCGTGTTTAACAGGATTATTCAGTAGATAACACAATCTCAAATTATAGTCATTCTCATCACGTGGGCAATAATCCCAGTAATTACTCCAAATTTTTCCTTCAATATTTTGTGACGACTTAATAAGTTGCGAAGAAAGACTGTGAATCTTATTTATTATTTTGCTCAGATCTTTTCCATTTTTACTATAACAAAGAAAATGATAGTGATTATCTAATATTACCCATGCTTCTAGTTTCCATCCGTATTCTTTTAATACTGATTGGATGAGTTTTGATAATTTGGTTTTGATGGGATCGGTTAAGAGTTTTCTATGTTGCCAGATTGAAGCGGTAATAAAATATGAGGTTTCATTAATATAGATGTGAGCAGGTCTGGTGCTGTTTTTTAATATTTTCATTTCTTCAACGTCTATTAAAGACTTCCCAGCCTAAGCTGGGACTCCTGATGTTCTCGTTAGCTAGTCAGATCCCCATGTGGGTATTAAATTCTGCTCAACACCCAAGTGATCCATAATGCGTGCCACCATGAAATCAATAATATCGTCGATGGATTTTGGTTGATGATAAAAGCCGGGGTTGGCTGGCATTATCACCACATCCATGCGTGAAAGTTTGAGCATATTTTCTAAATGAATATCTGAAAATGGCGTTTCTCGCACCACTAAAATTAGTTTTTTACGCTCTTTGATGGCTACATCAGCTGCGCGCTCAATAAGCGTTTTACTCGCGCCCACCGCAATGGACGATAATGTACCTGTGGTACAAGGGCATACGACCGTAGCATCCGCTACGCCACTTCCGCTGGCGATGGGTGCCATCCACTGTTCACGTTCGTAGACTTTTACTTGATCGGGTTTTGCTGAATATAGCTTTGTGAAGAACGACTCTATTTCACTGGCACGCGAAGGAATTTTTAAGTCTGTTTCGGTATTGATAACAATTTGTGCGGGGCGAGAAACTAGCAATGCGATTAATACATCTGCTTTGACTAATTCTTCTAATAAACGTAGTCCATATTGAACGCCTGATGCGCCTGTCATAATCAATGTGACTGTTTTTCGTTTCACTTTTAATGGTTTATCTAATGACATCATTTACCTTCCAAAGCTATTAAAAGTTTGTCGTGGATTCCACCAAAACCACCATTACTCATCACTAACAAATGATCACCACTGTTTGCATTTTTTACAACTGCGGATACCAAATTATCAATGTTGCTGTGCAAGCTTGCCTTGTCGCCTAGGGCTGATAAAACATCATCCATATGCCAATCGGAACCTTCGGGTTGAAACAGTACGACTTGGTCAGCAACTTCTAACGAGCTAGCCAATAATTCTTTATGCGTACCGAGTCGCATAGTATTTGAACGAGGCTCTAAAATCGCGATAATCTTATTGTCACCCACATTAGCACGAAGTCCATTTAAGGTTGTTTCTATCGCCGTGGGATGGTGTGCAAAATCATCATAAACACGGATATTATTCACTTCTCCGCGTAGTTCCATACGGCGCTTTATGCCTTTGAACTCCGCTAATCCATCAATAGCATATTTTACAGGCACTCCTGCATGGCGTGAGGCTGCAATGGCTGCCAGTGCATTACTCACATTATGTTTACCGAGTAATGACCATTTTACTGTGCCTTGATTTTTCCCATCCAGTAGCACTTCAAATTCACTGCCGTCTGCTTTTATATAATTAGCTGTCCAGCCTGCTGTCTCTGTTGGTATATTATTGGGACTATCTGACGATGAAAATTGCTCCAAAGGTGTCCAACAACCTCTATCTATTACATCCTGAACATTAGTCTCTTCACCGTTTGTTATGACTAAACCTTCGCTTGGTACCATTCGCATCAAATGATGAAACTGTGTTTTTATTGCATTAAGATCGGGGAAAATATCAGCATGATCATATTCGAGATTATTAATGACTAAGGTTCGCGGATGGTAATGTACAAACTTAGAACGTTTATCAAAGAACGCTGTATCGTATTCATCCGCTTCAACTACGAAGAAAGGAGAATCTCCTAAACGCGCTGACACACCAAAATTTTCAGGCACACCACCGATTAAAAATCCGGGGTTCATACCAGCGTATTCTAGTATCCAAGCCAGCATGCTCGCCGTGGTTGTTTTTCCATGTGTACCTGAAACAGCCAATACCCAGCGATCTTTTAGAATATTTTCATAAAGCCATTGTGGCCCTGATGTGTAGGATAGGTTTTTATTGAGAATATGCTCAACAACATCCATACCCCGTGTCATTACATTGCCAACAATGACTTGCCCCTTTTCTACAAAATCATCAAGATGCTCTGGCAAAAATCCTTGCTGAACATCAATACCTTCAGATTCTAACAAGGTGCTCATCGGTGGATATACGTTAACATCAGAACCTGACACATCAATTTCAGCTTCTTTAGCTAAAAGTGCGATTCCGCCCATGAAAGTACCGCATATCCCTAGAATATGGATTTTAGACTGATTTTTTTGAGATGAATCTAATTTACTCATCTTCCAAGGACTCTAATTCATCTATCAAATCAGACTGCTCTTTTTCATCCTCTTTACCATCACGAATTTCACTAGCGCGGCGTTGCAACCATAAATCACGTAAAGCACTGTATGGATCATCCGAAATGTTTTTAAATGCCTCTTCATCATTAAACAAATCTGCACGTTGATCTAGTTTATCCAAAGCAAAGAAGGCTAGGCTTTCATTATGGTAACGTGTTGGGTTCGTTAAACTATCAACCGTAAATTTAGCCGTTGCATCTCGGACAGTTGATGGACCAAAAAATGGCAACATCACATAAGGACCTGACTTAGCTCCCCAGTGAGCTAAAGTCTGCCCAAAATCTTCTTCATATCTTTCCATGCCAAATACACTCGCCACATCAAATAATCCCCCTAGTCCTAAAGTTGAATTAAATAAGACACGTTCTGTATCCATCAGAGCATGCCCTGGCTTAAATTGAAGTAAACTATTAATCGCACTCCCCACATCATCTAAATTATTGAAAAAGTTACTCACGCTATTATCAACAATTTCAGGCGTTACCGCTTTGTATGCTTTAGCTACTGGCTTAACAAGAAAAACATCTAAACCCGCATTGAATTTAAAAATGCGACGATTGATTTTTTCGTACGGGTCAATATTTGTTATTGAACTAAAATTAGTGGAAGTATTGTTGGATTGGCTGCACGCAGTTAGAAATAAAGCTAGTGATAAAACTAATATTCGATTAGCCATCACATTAAGATGAAAAAAGGTCATTATTTCTTTTCCTTAAGAAATAGTTTATTAGGCTCGATTATAAATAGCTTGAAAAGATTTTCCCAAGTTTTTAGAGTTTAATTACGGGTTTCACATCTTGATGGCGCTTAATAACAGCACTCAAAGGGCCTGGCCGTGCAATATGATAACCTTGCCCATAATCAATACCCATATCATTGAGGATATTATGAATTTCTGCATCCTCAACATACTCTGCAATAATTTTTAGATTCATGGTATGACCTATTTGAGTAGCTGACTCTACCATGCTTCTTGAAACCTCATCCGTCGCTATATTTTTTACGAAGCTTCCATCTATTTTCAAATAGTCAACATTAAGCGATCTCAAATACTCATAAGTACTTGCACCTGTTCCAAAATCATCAAGCGAGAAACAGCAACCTAGCGCCTTAAGTTCCGAAATTAATTTATTAAGCAAGGTTATATCACCAACCGCTACCTGCTCTGTAATTTCAAAACATATCATTTGAGGATCGACAGCAGATGACTTTAACTCACCAAGAATATACTCAAGGAAAGCAGGATCATTTAAGCTCTGGCCTGATAAGTTAATGGCAAATACTGGTAATGGCGTCTGTTTTGGCACTTTGCTAATTTGTCTAAAAGACTCTCTAATAACCCAGCGATCCAATGCTGGCATCATATTGTAATACTCTGCAGCAGATATGAATTCAACCGTAGAGATAGGTTTTCCCTGCTCATCATGTAAGCGAATTAATAACTCATAGTGTGAAAATGGTTTTTTATAATCTAAAGGTGCGAGAGGATGAATAGGTTGCGCATGCATTTCAAAACGATTTTCCTGGATAGCTTTTTTAATGATTAAGATCCATTCAAAATTGCCTTTGACACTCTGCATCTCCTTATCATCTTTACGATAAGGTAATATTTGCCCTCCTCCTCTCTTTCCCGCAGTATTACAAGCTCTATTTGCCTCTGAAATAACTCGGTTTGAAGATGTAGACTCTTTATCAATAACGACAAAACCTGCACTCATTGAAACGGGATATTGCTGCCCCGCTGATTTAAATTGATATTCAGAAACATCTTTTAAAATGGCTTTAATCATTCTTACACTTGGAGCCAATCTATTTTCGCAAAAAACAATACAAAATTCGCTATCTGCAACCCTTGCAATAATATCTAAATTTTCTCTAACATTTTTCTTAAATATTTCTATTATCTTGATATTAAGATTTTCACTTCCTGTATGGCCAATACTATCGCTAATATCACGAAACTGATCTATAGAAAAATAGGCGAGCACATGAACTGAATTATGTTTATGTGTACTTTCCATTAATTGCTTAATTTCATTATCAAAAGACTTTCGATTCAATACGCCCGTCAAACTATCATAAGAATCCAGCATTGATACTTTCGATTCCAATGCTTTATTCTCAGAAATATTCTTCAAAACTAATAAAGAATAGTTCTCTAAGCCTTGATTTGTATGCAAAGGCATTGGCACTAAATTTAACTTAACAGGAAAGTTTTTATTATTATTCGTTTGTAACAAGTACTCCTCTTCTAGCCCCTTTACCTTTGTTGTAGCCTCTATACTTTCAAGATCATGTAACTTTCTTTGGGTTTTTAGATTTTTAAAGCTTAATACATCTCTGTAATCTTTCCCCATTACACTTCGCAACCTACTACCCAACATCTTCTCAGCCGTTAAATTCATATAGGTGATTTTATTTTGCGAATTGAGCATTAATATAACTTCAGGTAAAAGCTTATATGCTTTTTCATAACAAGCTGATTGAGGCTTTTGAGGGTTTATTTTTTGTATCTTAGGTTCAAATTGAGATGAACCTCTGTTTCTATAAAATAAAAACCCAGCTATAAAAGCAACCGCTAATAGGGCTACACTTAATGCAATAATTATTATAGTTGGAGAAATATTAGACACTGCTTCCTTCAAGGATATTATTCTAAATCAATTTATTGTTAAGCACCGAATATAAAAGGATAAGACAAATATGCCTCACCTCAAAAGTAGCCCATCAATTACTTACTATACTATTATCATCATTATTTTTATTAATTACTTGTCATTATCTCATGGATCTAATGAACCTTAGCTGAACAATACCTGAACGTTAAATTATGATAAATAAATCATACACAAAAAAAGCCGCATTTAGGAAATCCTAAATGCGGCTTTTTACTAATAAAAACGTCAGGGGCTAATCACTAAAAAGCCCACTGAACATTATTATACTTTTTCTTTGATTCTCGCTGCCTTACCCGTCAAACCACGTAGGTAATAAAGCTTTGCGCGACGTACTGCGCCTTTACGCTTTACTTCAATACCTGCAATTGCATGGCTGTATGTTTGGAATACACGCTCAACGCCTTCGCCGTAAGAAATCTTACGCACAGTAAATGCAGAGTTAACACCGCGATTTTTGATAGAGATTACAACACCTTCAAAAATCTGAACACGCTCACGGTCGCCTTCTGTAATCTTGACAGAAACTGCAACAGTATCACCTGGTGAAAACTCAGGCAGCGCCTGTTTGTTGTTCATTTGCTCGGCTTCAATCGCCTGAATAATTGTGCTCATAATTAACTCCTAAAACCATATAAAGTGACTCACTTAAGAATCACTGTCTTTTAAATATTCATCAAGAAGCTTTTTATCATCGCCACTTAATGCATTATTCTTTAATAGATCAGGTCGTCTTTGGAACGTTCTGCCTATTGCTTGTTTTCTGCGCCATTGTGCAATCGCTTTATGATCACCACTTTTTAATACCGCCGGAACTTGTAAACCTTCTACAACCTCGGGTCTGGTAAAGTGCTCACAATCAAGCAAGTTATCCGAAAATGAATCTTGCTCGGCTGAGTCTTTATGACCTAAAACACCAGGTAATAATCGCGTTACCGCATCTATTATTACCATTGCACCTAGCTCTCCGCCACTTAAGACATAATCCCCGATGGACCATTCTTCATCGACTTCAAGCTTTATTATGCGTTCATCTATACCTTCATAGCGACCGCATAACAGTATTAATCCTTGCTCGGCATCCTTTATAGTTCCCGCTCCAGTATGAGCTAAAATCCTTACTGATGCTTGATCCAACTGTTTACCTTGCGGGCTTAGGTATATTACCTTTACCGTTTTGTTCGTTGCAAGCGATGCTTCTCTTGCGGCGCGAATCGTTTTTAATAAACAGTCCGCTTTCATCACCATTCCTGGACCACCACCATAAGGTCGATCATCCACTGTGCGATGTACATCTTCTGTAAAATCTCTAGGATTCCAACAGTGTAATTCTATCAGCCCACGTGTTGCGGCTCGCCCTGTTACGCCTACTTGGGTAACAGCTTCCACCAACTCTGGTAAAAGTGTGATTACATCAAAACGCATTCAATGAACCTTTTTCTAATAAAAAGATTAAAAATCAGGATCCCAATTCACTACCATGAGCGAATCATCTAAACTGACTGATATGACATAATCATCAATAATATAAGGCACTAAATGTTCTACGTTTTCACCTTCAGCATTTTTGCCTTTTATGGTGATAACATCATTACTACCTGTATTGAAAAGCCAGTCGATCTTACCTAACTCAACACCTTCGGTATTTTCTACGTTCAGACCGATAAGGTCTTTCCAGTAGTATTCACCTTCGGATAACTTTTCAAGTTGATCACTGCTAACAGCAATCGTTGATCCTACAAATGCTTCTGCTTGATCACGATATTGCACGCCTTCAAGCAAAGCTATAATATTTTTACCTTGAGCCTTCCCGCCTTTTAATTTGACAGTTTGCCACGATTCTTTGCTAGAGCTATCGCTACCCTTCTTCTGTAAGAACCACTGCTTGTATTCGGTAATTTGTAGTCTTGGTGAGGTATGTGAAAATACCTTCACCCAGCCTTTTAATCCCGATACGCCAGAGATTTCTCCCAGCAAGATATACTGCAGTGAATGTCCGTCAGGCAAAATAAACTGCCTCAGATTATGCTGCTTTAGCTTCTGTTTCTGGTGTCGCTGGCTCTTTTGCTACTTCTTTCAACAAAGTATTTACGCGAGTAGAAAGCTGTGCACCTTCACTAATCCAGTGATCGATACGCTCTTGCTTAAGTTCAAGACGTACTTCTTGACCTTTTGCACGCGGGTTGTAAAAACCTAAACGCTCAATGTATCCACTGTCACGAGGCTTACGCTCATCAGTAACAACAATTTTGTAAAATGGGCGCTTCTTTGAACCGCCACGAGCCATACGGATAATAACCATAATCTAACAATCTCAATGTAACGTGCTATTAAAAGCACAGTCGAAAAAATAATCGCGTAATTCTACGCTAATTAATAATAAAAGAAAGGGGGGTTTAATGAATTTTGGGGGAATTCTTACGAAAAAAGGGATTGAAGCAATATTACTAAGTCCACCCCCCCTCTTTTTTACCGATTTGTAGTTCCAAAAACTGCCCTACATCCCCGGAAAACCACCGCCACCGCCCATACCAGGCGGCATTTTTCCTTGCATTCCACGCATCATCTTCTTTAAACCGCCACCTTTGAACTTCTTCATCATTTTACTCATCTGCTTATGCTGTTTAAGCAGACGATTAACATCTTGAATTTGTAAGCCAGAACCGGCTGCAATACGTTTTTTACGTGATCCTTTAATCACCGCAGGAAAACGACGCTCCTGCACGGTCATCGAATTAATGATCGCCACCATACGATTCACTTCTTTATCACCCGCACCATCTTGTACTGCTTGGTTCATCTTACCCATGCCTGGAAGTTTATCCATCAAACCGCCCATGCCACCCATATTCTGCATTTGTAACATTTGCGCGCGCAAGTCTTCTAAATCAAAGCCTCTGCCTTTATTAAGTTTCTTAGCAAGTTTTTGTGCTTCTTTATGATCGACATTGCGTTGTGCGTCTTCCACCAATGAAAGTACATCGCCCATGCCCAAAATACGTGATGCCATACGATCAGGATGGAATGGCTCAAGTGCATCAATCTTCTCGCCCATACCGATAAACTTAATCGGCTTGCCTGTAATTTCACGCACCGATAACGCCGCACCACCGCGTGCGTCACCGTCGGCTTTGGTTAGCACAACACCTGTTAACGGTAGTGCCTCACCAAATGCTTTTGCAGTATTGGCAGCATCTTGACCTGTCATTGCGTCAACGACGAATAAAGTTTCTACAGGATTGACTGCTGCATGAATCGCTTTGATCTCATCCATCATATCGGTATCAATATGTAAACGACCTGCTGTATCAACCAAAAGTACATCAATATGATTTTTCTTGGCAAAATCCAAAGCATTCGCCGCAATATCAACAGGCGATTGCCCTACTTCACTGGGAATAAACGTAGCTTTAACTTGCTCAGCCAAAGTTTCTAACTGTTTGATTGCCGCAGGACGATAAACGTCACAACTCACCATCGCAACTTTCTTTTTCTCACGATCTTGTAGTAATAGCGCTAACTTACCTGCGGTTGTTGTTTTACCCGCACCTTGTAAACCAGCCATTAACACAACCGCTGGCGGTTGAGCTTTAAGATCAAGCGATTCATTCGCCTGCCCCATGATTTCAACAAGCTCGTCATTAACAATTTTTACTAAAGCCTGACCGGGTGACAAACTCTTAAGAACTTCTGCCCCTACCGCGCGTTCTTTTACACGATCAACAAAGGTACGCACCACAGGCAAAGCCACATCGGCTTCGAGCAATGCCATGCGTACTTCGCGCATCGCTTCTTTAATATTATCGTCGGTTAATCGCGCTTGTCCACGTAATTTTTTTATCGTACCTGACAGGCGATCACTTAAGCTTTCAAACATTCTTTAATCTCTTCTTGTTTATTCTATCTATGGTATGCAAGGTCTAGCCGTTTAGTATAACATTACTCGTATTCGTACTCTCAACTTTAAATGACCAATTGCACATGAATGCTAATTTTCTAAGCTTACCCGCAATCCTTTTCTACCTTCTTACTTGGATTTTAATTATCCGATGCGTTTATGCGAGCATTAAAAACCCAGACCTAAAGAAGAAATTTAGTAAACTCCATACGCTAACGTGGCTACTTGCCCTAATCGCCCACATGACTGGATTACATTATCCTCTCTTTATCGGAGAACCATTAATACTCAATTTTGAATCACTTGGGTCTTATGTTATGTGGTTTTTAAGCTTGATTCTATTTATTACAACACTGAATCGAAAAATAGAGTCTTTGGCGATTCCTATATTACCTCTCACCATATTCAGTGTATTCATGGCCATGACATTAGACCCAGATGCACAAAGCACCATTAATATGGAAAGTGGTCTAGGGCTGCATATTCTTTCTTCATTATTAGCCTACAGCACCTTGATGCTTGCCTCTTTTCAGGCACTCTTGCTTGCCGTGCAAAACAACCGTTTACACGCACGAAAAAACACCAACTTCATCAAAAGCCTACCTTCACTAGAAAACATGGAACACT
>CAZSXI010000059.1:0-9808 GCA_964611045.1 uncultured Cocleimonas sp.
TCTTTATTTATAATATTTTTACTAGGTTTTTAACAAGCGACGGACCTTCATAAACCAACCCAGAATAAACTTGCACCAGCACCGCGCCAGCATCGAGTTTATCCTGAGCATCTTGTGCCGATGAAATACCACCTACACCAATTATGGGAATATGATCTTTTAAAACTCGATGGAATTGTTTAATGACTTCAGTAGACATTTCACGGACAGGTTCACCGCTCAATCCTCCTGCTTCTGCGCCGTGTTTCATACCAATTACCGCATCACGTGAAAGCGTGGTATTAGTGGCAATTAAACAGTCAATATTATTTTCTAACAAGGATTCTGCGATACCTTTTATTTCATCAGCCTTTAAATCTGGTGCGACTTTTACGGCAATAGGTACATATTTTTTTTGCGAGGCAGCCAAGTTCATCTGTTCTTTTTTTATTGCTGACAATAATTTATCCAGCTCTTCACCGTATTGCAGGGAACGCAAACCCGGAGTATTGGGTGAGGATATATTGATGGTAATGTAATCGGCATAAGGATACGCATTTCGCAAGCCAATCAAATAATCTTCTGTTGCATTTTCAACGGCGGTATCAAAGTTTTTACCAATATTGATTCCGATAATACCGTCAAAACCTGATTGTCGAGTAATGGCAACTTGACCGGTTAAATGGTCAATACCTTTGTTGTTGAAACCCATTCGATTGATGATGGCGTTTGCTTTAGGTAAGCGAAACAAACGTGGCGCGGGATTACCCCGTTGTGGGCGTGGTGTGACTGTGCCAATTTCTACAAAGCCAAAACCTAAATTGGAAAGTGCTTGGATATGTTCGCCATCTTTATCTAAACCTGCGGCTAAACCAATTCTGTTGGGAAATTTGATTCCCATTACTTCTACTGTGTCTCCATTCGCTTTTGGCTTTATTAATTTTAGAATCCCAAGCTTATTGAGTGTAGAAAGAGAGTTTAAAGTGAAGTGATGGGCTGTTTCTGGAGGAAGTAGAAATAGTAATTTTTGTAATAGCGAGTACATAGGCAATCTGACTTCAAAAGTATCAATTAGGGGTTGTTTTCAGAGATAATTAAAGCACAGTTCTATTGAGCGTGTCGAATATACACCCCTGTTTTTCCCCGTTTTGTATCTACCCTATCGCTACTGTAAAAGTCTCAATATGCAATTAATATATTTCTGTGTAATTAAATAGCGGAAGAAAATTGAGAACAACTTTCTCCCGCTATCACTTCATGCCCTTGTTCTAGTAACTCAGGTTAGCATAGTCTGTATCTAACAATCGTGCAGCAACTACTGCTGGTTTTGCAACCGTTATACCTTTGATAAGATCTGTCGCATCTTTATCAACACTTGGTAGGTATAATGGGCATACCTCAACGGAAGCACCCATTTTAATCAAAGTATTAAGCAATTGAGTTGGTGACTTTCCTGCTGGCTGAAAGGGCTCTGTTTTTGTCGCGCTAAGAGCAAGATCACCTGCAGCTCCACAAAGCACCATATTCACTTCTTTTCCGTGCTTCTTTAGTGTTTGCACAGATAACACCATCGCCATCATTTGAGCCTGACGCTCGGTAGCTGTTACTAACACATTAAGACCTTTTCCTTTTTCAGCAAAAGCCGTTGATGTCGCTAGCAGTGATGTCGCCAGAAAAATAGAACTAATAGTACGTTTTATCATAAATTTTACCTCTGATTATTAAGTTTTTAAGCTACGCATATCTATCAAAGTAGCAAACTCCTTAACTTTACTTTGCCACTAGATAAGGAGAGTATTGAGGTATGGCTTTCTCAACAATGATAATTATCAAAAAGTAACATTTATTCGTAACAATAGTCCCATTTTTAAATAGAAAAAATAGAATATCTATCGACAGCTTTCGCTCACACCCAAAATATAGTTTTTCACCACGCCAATTTGTGGCGCTGTTTCGCTCCCTAAAAAGCCCGTTATTTTAGTATCATCTAACGCCAATGCTGCATCACGTAACATAGGGATTGATAAGGGCGTGTATGACCAATGCCAGCGTTCTTCATTATAGCCAGTGGGGCGTTTGCTGTCTTTTCTTGTATACGGGCGATGGAAACCGAATTTATGTGCATTGTTATTCATCCAGCGAAACAACTTTAAACCCTGCCCATGATCAAACCAATCATTTCTAAACGCATTCAAATCTATTTCTGTTCCCCAATGGTGTCTTGATGTGCTGGGCATAGAACTGAGTTTTAGAATATTTCGAGCCTTATCTACTGAACTCCGAGACGATTTTTGTGCGCGCCATTTACGCTCCCAAATACGTTTTTGATAATCGAAGTTTCGAGTGGCTGATCGTATGACTAATTTAACCCCGTCTTTGCGTGCCGCTTCGTGCATTTTCTTAAACGCTTCGAAGGCCGATTTTCTTAGGTAATACCCTTTACGATTAGCGTAACGTGCGGGCACTTTGACAAAGGCATTGTGTTTAGCAGGATTAAACTTCCCCATCAGATAATTTTCAATCTCGCTGGGCGGTAATTGATTTGTATTCTCTGCATTGATAAACACAAATAAGCCAAATACCAATATTGTGCTTAATAATAGTTTTAAGAATTGTTTATACATAAATTTAGATTTTAATAATTATCTCAAAATAGTAGAAATTACTAAACTCCCTCTCCCTAGTAAGCGGTGTCTTGAGCCTACTAGGGAGAGAGGACTTCTAATAATTTAGAATATTAGAAGTATAATTCTTATGAAAGTTCATATTTTCAAGTCGTCTAAATATAGCTGATACAATTTTGGTTCCATAATTGTATTGATAGGCACTTCGACTTTTTGGATATCTTTGCTAAAAACCATGGCTGCTTGCATGGTTGTCTCATCCATAAACTTGGTTTTTATATCAAATTTAAAATCTGTTGGGATTGTTGTATTATTACGCGCCATGTTAAAACCCCAAATCCCAAATGATGGAATAGTCACGTGATAACTCACTAGATTTTCAAATACCGCATTTAATGTTTTCTCAATGCTCCAAAAGGTTTTGTGTGTAAAAAATGGGGATGAACTTTGTGTGATGATTATGCCTTGTGGTGACATGCGTTTACGTATCATGGTGTAAAACTCTTTGGAGTAGAGTTTATTGATTGCCTCATTGTGTGGGTCAGGCATATCAACAATCACACGGTCGTATAAAATTCCTGCTTGATTAATAAAGGTGAAAGCATCTTCATTGAAAACCGTTACCTTTGGGTGCTCCAAACTATTCTCATTAATTTCTGAGAGCAAATAAAGGTTTTTTCCCAGTTTTGTCATTTCTGGGTCTATATCGACTAAATGGATTAATTCTACGGCATCGTGTTTTAGAATTTCTCTCACCGCTAAACCATCACCACCGCCTAAAACCAACACCTTCGAAATATCACCAGGAACAGACAACACCGGATGAATTAATGACTCGTGATAACGATATTCATCACGTGATGAGAATTGTATATGACCATCAATATACAAACGATGCTCGTCGGTGATATTGGATTTCGTCACGACTATTTTTTGATACTGTGTCTGCTTTTTATAAATAATCTGATCAAAATACAAATGCTTTTCGGCAAAACTACTTAGTCGCGTGCCATACACGGTAAACACCGTGAGTAAAATCAGCACAGCCAAGCTAATGACGGTGAGTATTTTGGGGTGCTTTAAATGCTTTCTGAAAAAATAAATACTGGTCAATGCGGTCAAAATCGTGATTAAGCCAATCGCGAAGGATGAACGAATCAGACCCAGTTGAGGCAGTAGCACTAATGGAAAGGCAACCGAACCAATCAACGCGCCCAAATAATCCAATGACAGCACGTCTGCGATAGAGTCACGAATCCGTTTTTTATGCGACAAAATACCCGTTAAAAGGGGAATTTCCATACCCACTAAAGCGCCAATAATAAAAATCAGGCTAAACATAACGGTATCGTATAAGGCGCGTACCATTGGGAAAGCCAGCAAAAGCAATAAACTACTAATACCACCCACCAAGGCGATGGCAATTTCAATGGCTATAAAGTTTTGAATCAAGTTATCGTTCAATAGTTTTGAAAGATAAGAACCTACCCCCATCGAAAACATAAAAAAGCCGATGGTCATCGAGAACTGATAAACACTATTACCCAGTAAATAACTTGAAACGGTGCTGATGATTAATTGATAAGCGATACCGCACAGGGCGACCACTAAAATTGAAATAAATAATATCCCAATCTGCTTTTTGGTGAGTTGTGAATAGATTTCCACGCTGGGAGTCCGCTATTGGAGTTTTTTATTACTCCACCCCCCCTGTTTTATGCCGATTTGTAGTCAAAAAGACTGTTTTTTAATTACAAATCGGCATAAAACAGGGGGGGTGGCTATAGTTTATTATTAAGAATTAATGAAAAACTACTTACCTGACGAGTGGCTACCCGACCCAACACGTGATTTTGCACTACCAAATGACTTGGATTTTGATGCAGACCTTTTAGGGGTTGCACGTTTTGCAGCAGGATTAGCGCCCGTAGCACGTTGACGGCTTAACATATTGCCCAACAACATTCCCATGATTAAACCAGAGCCTGAAAAACCAGATTCACGCACTTCACCGTCATTCGAGGCCACTAAACGATTATTCTCGGTATCCACTTCTAGCTTAAAAAGATCTTTTTCATCGGCATCTTTAACGCCGTTATTGTTTTTGTCGTCAAAGCCAGCAAATGAACCGTCTTTTTGAGAGTTAACACCAATGGGTCCAGAATGAATAGGTGGCTGACTTGCATTCAAGTCACTTGCATAGTTTGATGAAAACTTATCCATCACATTGCCTTCATTCAGTGCTTCACCACTGGAAGAATTTTTACTCTCAAATGAAGTCATCGAGTTCGATGCAACACCTAAAATACGATCAAGATCTGCTGTTGCTGATTTATTTTGATCACAAGCGGTTAGCGCTAACGCACTACAGATGAGTGTTGAGAGTGATAAAGTTTTAATGTTCATTTTAAACCCTGATAGTTTTATATAAATAAAAATTTAAAGTACGTAAGTGAAGTGCTGTTCATGCACCCCATCTTCGTAGTAATCGTCTAGTATGCCAGAATTTGAAAACCCTGCCGATAATAAAGTGTCTTTTATTCCTGTAAAAGTTGATGGGAATGATAAGAATACCGCACGCCCTTCATCGTTGCGTACCTGTTCAAGTCCAATTTTCACGTCATCTTCTGTGAAGACACTCTCACCTTCATCGTGCCAACCAAAACTGTAGGCATCATCCGTTTCTGCAATTTCAAAAACGGCATTAAAGGTGACAGGACAATCTTCTGCTGGAGCGATTGCGTTTGTTTTATCTTTTAAACGTAAACCCAAAATTATTTGAGCTTCTCCATCATCGTAATAATTTTTATGGGTGATCTCGATTTCAAAGCCTAGTGATTGATACAAATGTAAGGCTGCTGCGTAGATTGCTCCGTCCTCGTCGTCCACATAATCACTGACTTTGACAAATAGCTTTCTTCCACCTTTTTGCTTAACCAATTCAATAAGTTCTGTAAGCATTTTTCGACCATAACCTTGATTAGCATAATCATCGTGAACATACGTCCACGAAAGCCAATAGGTATCATCACAGCCTGATGGTGTAGTGAAGCCCGTTACACCGATGACTTTACCATCCTCCTCTGTCACGTATTGATCCAACACCCCACCTATCTCGCGATACATGACTTCTGCTGCTTCGGCATCATCCTCGTCTTGAGAATCTATGACGTGCAATACCGTATCAATATCTTCGCTTTGCATTTCACGTAAAGTTTGCATTCAATCATTATCCTTTTTGTCTACTATTCCACGCTGATGTTTTATGACCTTTACTTCATTTGTTTCAAAGGCTTTTTCAAATACCGAAATCGCTTTTTCTGGCTCAGTATTGCCACACATAAAAATATCCAAAGCCGCATAATCGCGCTCTGGCCATGTGTGAATACTCATGTGAGATTCAGCTAAAACCGCTACGCCAGAAATCCCACCGTTGGGCGTAAAGTGATGCAAGTGTATATGCAATAGCGTTGAACCTGTAACCTCTACAGCCTCACGCAATGCCTTTTCGACAAGCTTAATATCGGTAAGGTGTTTTGCGCCCCAGCAATCCAAAATCAGATGTGTGCCTGCAAATAATACGCCGTCACGTTCAATGAACAAGTCTTGATCGTGATCGCTTTCACCCTCATAACTATGGTCTACATAAGTAGACCATTTTGAATCGCTGTTCTTGGTAGAATGATTTTCTTTCATATCCATACGAGCAGCTTAATATTTATTATTTTGCAAAGCAGCGATACGTTCTTCTAACGGTGGATGCGTCATAAACAACTTTTTCATACCCTCACCTAAACCGCCCGAAATACCAAACGCTGCCATTTCACCCGGTAAATCATGGGGTGAATTAACCCGTTTTAGTGCTTGTAACGCAGAAATCATTTTCTCACGGCCCGCAAGATCAGCCCCGCCTTTATCGGCATGGAATTCACGATAACGTGAGAACCACATTACAATCATATTGGCTAAAAAGCCTAATAGGATTTGCGCCACCATTGACACCGCAAAATACGTCATGCCGTAGCTGTTGCCACCCCCTTGACGATTTCCCGATAACACCGAATTCACCAAATGCGCGATAACACGTGAGAAGAAAATTACAAAGGTATTCATAATCCCTTGTAGCAAGGTTTGCGTAACCATATCCCCGTTGGCGACGTGTGCCATTTCGTGCCCAAGCACTGCTTCAACCTCATCCGCCGTCATATGCTCTAGTAAACCCGTGCTCACTGCAATCAAGGCATCATTTTTACGAGCACCTGTGGCAAAAGCATTGGGTGAATCTTCTTGGAAAATACCGACTTCAGGCATATCAATGCCCACTCTATCGGCTTGACGCTTTACCACATCAAACAACCAACGCTCTTGTTTGGTCGTCGGATTCTCAATCACCTGTACACCCATGCTACGTTTTGCTGCACCTTTAGACATCCACAAGCTGATGAACGCTCCTCCAAAACCAATGGCTAAAGAGAAAACCGCAATAAAACCAAAACCTGCGGGAATACCCATTGCCATCATTTTTTCAGTCAAGCCAAAGCTTGCATCCAGAACATTCCAAACGATGCCTAGCACCACCACAATAGCGAAGTTTGTAGCCATTAATAACATTATGCGTTTCATTTTATAATCCTATAATTCATATGCGTAAATTATGGGGCTGGTTCAGAATGAATTCAATGCTTGTTTGTACTATGTTTGTTACTATTATTATTAAATAGCATTGATTCTTCACTGCAAAAACCGATGAGAAAAAAACGTGCGACAAAACATACTACGCGCAGATAGCGCATTACTTACCTACCCGATTCGAGAAGTTGTTGTGATCGGTAAAGAATTAGAAAAACTCGGTGGGTTCTCAATGGTTTGGGAAAACATAGGCGACCCTGTTGCCGCAGGCGAAAAAGTTCCTTCATGGATGCATGATCTCGTTCAAGAGCAAGTGGCTACCGATCAAAGTTTTGCCTACACAGAAACCAAAGGTGCGATTCAAGCGCGTGAATATGTGCTGGAAAAATTTTCTGATAAGAAAAAATGCACAGTCGATGATATTTTATTCTTCAATGGCTTGGGTGAAGCTATCAATAAAATCATGGGCAACTTACCCAAAGAAGCGCGCGTACTGGTACCCTCGCCCACCTACCCTTCACACGCCACCGCAGAATCTATGCACGCAGGTTGTTCGTTTATCTCGTATGAGCTTGAACCTGATAATGATTGGGAGCCAAACGTAGAAGAGATTGAAAACAAGGTTAAATTTAATGACCATGTTGTCGCAATTCTTGTTATAAATCCTAACAACCCAACAGGCAGTGTTTATAAACGTGAAACGCTCGAAAAGATTGTTGCCATCGCTAAAAAATACGATTGCTTTTTAATCTTTGATGAAATTTATCACCACATGACTTTTGATGGTGTGAAGACAACATTACTACATGAAATCATCGGAGACACCCCTGGCATCAGCATGAAAGGCATCAGTAAAGATGTACCTTGGCCTGGCTCTCGCTGTGGTTGGATTGAGGTTTATAATTCTGACAAAGATGCAAACTTCAAAGGATTTATCGAGATAATCTTATTAACTAAAATGTTAGAGGTCTGCTCAACAACACTTCCACAGATTGTCTTGCCACATCTTTATGAACATCCCAAATTCGAACCTTATCTAAAAGCACGCGCCGATAAATATCAACGCCGTGCCGAAGAAGCCTGTGACTTTTTTGCTAATATTCCGCAAGTGCGTGTGAATAAACCCAAAGGTGTTTTTTATCTTGTGGTTGAATTGCTCGACTTACCCGTTAATACGCTGGACTCAGTCAATAAAAAAGTCCGCTTATATTTGGATGATTTAGAAAATGACTCCACCCCTGCTGATTTTCAGTTTGCTTATGAATTAATGGGTGCAGAAGGCGTTTGCGTTGTACCACTTACAGGATTTAGCTCGGATGTAACAGGTTTTAGGATGACTTTATTGCAAGAAGATGATGCGGTGTTTACAGAAACGCTCAATAAAATAGACCGAGCTATTCAAGCTTATTACTAAAGGATAATGGCACAGCTTTGTACTCGGTTCCTTGCGTTAACAGTGCAAAGACGATTCTTATGGTTTTATTAGCTAAAGTTGTCCTAAGGATGGGATACACTTATATGCTATGAAAATTAACGGGACAGCAGTGAAGTAAAATAGCTTAAAAAACCAGCAAAAACGGCTTTTTTCAACTATTCTTTATTCAATTCAATACGAAAGAGCGCAAAAATATGCACGCAGAAGTATTAGTTGAAAATACCACCAATCTTTATACGCAAAAAATCACGGTGGGAAACCACACAATCTACTCTGATGAACCCGAGGAGCTGAAAGGAGATGATAAAGGCGCTACACCCTTTGAGTTATTGCTATCAGCGCTAGGCAGTTGCACATCTATAACACTCACCATGTATGCAAATATGAAAGGAATTAAACTGGATATAATTTCAGTGCGCTTAAACTATATTCCACCCAATAAAATTGATAATTCGCCTTCTCGCATTACCCGTAAAATTCATCTTGAAGGGGACTTTACCAAGGAGCAACATCAACGAATGTTAGAGATTGCTGACCGTTGTCCCGTGCATAATACTTTAAGGCAGGGTGTTGAGATTTCGAGTAGTTTGGAATAAAAAACCACCTATTAAATAGATGGCTTTTTTAGTAATTATTATTTCACTTAACAGTTTTTAGTTATGTTTTGCACGATAAATACTTCTCGAAGCACGTGCTAAATCACGATGTACTTTCGCACGTTCACGGCGTGTAAAGTTTCCATCTGCTTTAAAACGGCGTTCTTTAAGATGAATTCTTCTTTGCTGCTTTCCTAAACGCCATGTTTCTTTGCGTGTTAGGTCACCCGATTTCACCCCGCGTACTATTTTGTGTTTTTGATGCTTTTGCTTCTTATCAATCCAACCACTATTGGGGCTTGCCATTACTGATTGGCTCATTAGCCCTGATGAAACTAATAACGTTGCAATTAATAAACTCTTTTTCATTTTTAAAGCTTTCATTCTTTTATCCTCATTCATTATTAATAACTCTTATAATTTTCAAGAGCTATGCCATAAACAACGAAATTTAGCGATAATGGTTTACAACCTTTTTAATAAAAATATGTCTACTTTTTCGGTCAACCAAAAACACTTAAGCACGTTGTAGGATGTAAACAGGA
>CAZSXI010000060.1:0-9680 GCA_964611045.1 uncultured Cocleimonas sp.
GATCCCCAGATAGAGGAGCGAAATAGAGTGCAAGTATTTGGTTTCACAGGATATTTTCGGAATGTTCTGTGGAGTCAAAGACTTGTGGACTATTCGTTTTTCTATCTGGGATCTGGGTTTAGCCTCTATCTTGTCCAATAATTGTGTTGAAAACGCTCATGTATCTTTGTATATGTGGGCTTATTCGACTTGTTCTTGTGTCAAAAAAAACCAACTTGATTAATGGATACAATTCAAAAATTAATGGTGTTTTTTAGATTAACCTGAGTAAATAGTGGGTTATATGAGTCCACCCCTCCCTTTTTTTGACGTTTTGTACGGAAAAACGCAACTAGAGATGGCTCTACATTACGCTTTTATCCCCCATAAAGTGATAAGCACATCATTATCCACGTATAAATTAATATAATTTGCAGTATAAATTATTGTTAGGCAATATCTCGCTCCTATTAATTAGAATTTCGTAATGTGCTAATATAGGTCGCAGTATAGCCGCATTGTGTAAACAACAGATAAGCTTAGGTCTTAAATGAAAACAATCCCAATAGTTGATAAAACCCAAAACACAGCAGGACAAGGCGTTGAAGTTAAAACAACGACTTGTTATATGTGTGCCTGTCGTTGTGGCATTAAGGTAACCATTAAAGATGGTGAAGTGCGCTACATTCAAGGCAACCCAGATCACCCACTTAACAAAGGTGTGTTATGTGCTAAAGGTGCATCGGGCATCATGAAGCAATATTCTCCTGCGCGTCTAACCAAGCCATTATTGCGCAAGCCAGGTACGGAACGTGGCGCGGGTGAGTTTGAAGAAATCACCTGGGATAAAGCTTTTGGAATAATGGAAGAACGTTTAGGCAAACTTCGCGCAGAAGACCCTAAAAAATTCGCATTGTTCACAGGGCGTGACCAAATGCAGGCGCTTACAGGTATGTTTGCAAAGCAGTTTGGTACACCAAATTATGCTGCACACGGTGGTTTCTGTTCGGTCAATATGGCCGCAGGCATGATTTACACCATTGGTGGATCATTCTGGGAATTTGGTGGGCCTGACCTTGAGCGATCAAAACTGTTCTTTATGATCGGAACAGCAGAAGATCATCACTCAAATCCATTGAAAGTAGAACTGTCTAAATTCAAACGTAATGGTGGACGTTTTGTTGCTATCAATCCAGTGCGTACAGGTTATGCGGCGATTGCAGATGAGTGGGTGCCGATTAAGCCTGGTACTGACGGTGCATTAATTCTTGCCATTATCCACGAGTTAATCAAATTAGGTTTATACGACCGTGACTTCTTGGTGAATTACACCAACTCTGCTGAATTGGTTGATATGACCGAAGGTAGTAATGAAGAAGGGATGTTCTTGCGTTTTGAAGTGCCAGTAGAAGAAGGCTGTTTCGATCCGCAAAACAAATTATGGTGGGATAGAGATTTAGATATTCCAATCTCAATGCACACCGAAGGTGTTGACCCCTATCTTACAGGTGAGTTTGAACTTGAAGATGGCACGCCGTGTAAACCTGCATTCCAATTACTAAAAGAGCGTGTTGAAGATTACACGCCAGAGTGGGCAGAAGGCATTACAGGTATCGATGCAAAAACGATTCGTCGTTTAGCACACGAAATGGGTATCGTAGCGCGTGATCAAAAGATCGAATTACCGATTCAATGGACAGATGCTTGGGGTAAAGATCACGATAGCGTCATCGGTAACCCTGTTTCATTCCACTCGATGCGTGGTTTGGCGGCACACTCAAACGGCTTTCAAACAATTCGTGCTTTAAGTATTTTGATGACTTTGCTTGGAACGATTGATCGTCCGGGTGGATTCCGTCACAAAGCGCCATTCCCACGACCCATTCCACCTTGTCCTAAGCCACCGACAGGTTGGGATGATGTTAAACCAAACACGCCATTAAACGGTATGCCACTTGGTTGGCCAGCAGACCCTGATGATCTGTTTGTTGATGATGATGGTGAAGCGATTCGCTTGGATAAAGGCTTCTCTTGGGAATACCCATTATCTGTTCACGGCTTAATGCATAACGCGATTACCAACGCATGGCGTGGCGATCCATACCCTATTGATACCTTGATGTTATTCATGGCAAATATGGCATGGAACTCTTCAATGAATACTGGCGAAGTTCGCAAAATGTTGGTTGATAAGGATGAAGAGGGTGAATACAAAATTCCATTCATCATTGTTTGCGATGCTTATCATTCAGAAACAGTAGAATTTGGTGATTTGATTCTGCCAGATACGACCTATCTTGAGCGTTATGATGCGATGTCGATGCTTGATCGTCCTATCTCAGAATACGATGGTCCAGCGGATTCGGTGCGTATTCCTGTGCTACCACCAAAAGGTGACTGTAAGCCATTCCAAGATGTGATTGTGGAATTAGGCTCGCGCTTAAAACTACCTTCGTTTACTAATGAAAACGGCACACGCAAGTTTAAAGATTATAAAGATTTAGTGATTAACTTCGAAACAGCACCAGGTTCTGGTATCGGTTTCTTAGCTGGTTGGCGTGGTAAAAGTGGTGAGAAATCCATGAAGGGTGAAGCCAATCCAAACCAGTGGGAAATGTACGAGAAGAACAACTGTGTCTTCCATTACGAATTACCCAAATCATTCCAATATATGCGTAACTGGAATCGTGGTTACTTGCACTGGGCGCAAAAGCACAATATGACGCGTTACGACGAGCCAATCAACGTGCACGTTTACTCAGAGATTTTGCAAAAGTTCCGTTTAGCGGCGCAAGGTAAAACAACGGGCAGACAACCGCCTGATCGTTTGCGTAAGCGTGTTGAAACGTATTTTGATCCATTACCTTTCTATCATGAGCCGTTGGAATCACAGCTAACGGATACCAAGAAATACCCGTTGAATGCATTAACGCAACGTCCAATGGCGATGTATCACTCGTGGGATTCGCAAAACGCTTGGTTGCGACAAATACACACGCATAACTATTTATACGTTAGCCCGATATTAGGTCGTCAAAATGGCTTTGATGATGGTGATTGGGTATGGGTTGAATCTATGCACGGTAAAGTGCGTTGTATGTGTCGTTTTTCTGAATCACTAGAGCCAGGGACAGTTTGGACTTGGAACGCCATCGGTAAAGCATCAGGCACTTGGGGTCTTGACCCTAAAGCCAATGAAGCCAATAAAGGCTTTCTTCTAAACCACATTATTGGTGAAGAGTTACCCGCACATGATGCAGGTGAACACGTTTCAAACTCTGACCCAGTAACCGGTCAAGCAGGTTGGTACGATGTACGCGTACGTGTTTACAAAGCGGGTGATGATGAGCCAGAAGTAACGTCTCCACAGTTCGATGCGGTTAAGCCGTTACCGGGCATGGATGATCGTCGTAAAGTAAAGTGGCAAGCCTATTTTGCTGGTGGCTTCCGCAAAAAGATGGGGTTATGAGATGACTCAATTAGCATTAGTAATAGATTTAAACGTCTGTGTAGGTTGTCATGCCTGTGTAACCTCTTGTAAAGAGTGGAATACATCAGGTCCTGCTGGTTCAATGGTTGATAAAAACCCGTACAAAGAAGACCCAACAGGGACGTTCTTTAACCGTGTTCAATCATTTGAAATTGGTACTTACCCGCAAACAGAAACCGTACACTTTCCTAAAAGCTGCTTGCATTGTGAAGAGCCACCTTGCGTGCCTGTTTGTCCAACAGGTGCAAGTTACAAGCGCGAAGAGGACGGCATTGTATTGGTTGATTACGATAAGTGTATCGGTTGTAAATATTGTTCTTGGGCGTGTCCTTACGGTGCGCGTGAGCTAGATGAAAAAGAAAGGGTGATGAAAAAATGTACCCTTTGTGTTGATCGTATTTATGATGAAGAATTACCCGAAAGTGAGCGCAAGCCAGCTTGTGTCATGTCTTGTCCTACCAGCGCACGTTTGTTTGGTGATATACACGATGAAAATTCAGACGTATCAAAAGCGATTCGTGAAGATGCTGGTTATCAAATAATGCCAGAGTGGGGCACAAAGCCTGCAAATCATTATCTGCCACGCCGTAAAGTGAAAATGAAGATTCATAAAGATGAGCTAGAGCGTATTGATAATCCGTTGAGTAAGGAAGAGCGTAAGCGTCACAATGGACCAGGTACAGGTCCTTCCTTGGACGACATGACCAGTTGGTAATTTGTTTTTAGCCCCCTCTCCCTTGGGGAGAGGGCTGGGGTGAGGGGAAAGGTTAAATGACCTAGGTTCTTACTTTAATTATTATTTGTATAACCATGCTGAATTTATATCATGGTTATTTTGAAATTTACACCCTCACCCCTAACCCTCTCCCCGAGGGAGAGGGAGTTTAAGGAATTAAAAATTATGCATCCAGCATTCTCAGTTATATTTTTAACAACATTAATTGGCGCTGCCCAAGGTTTATTTCTTGCGTTATTTACCGGTCAGATATTTTCGCAGTTCAAGCTTATGCCGGCACAGCAAGATTCTAACTTTTATGTGATCGGTAGTATTATTGCAGTTGGGCTTATGGCGGTCGGGCTGTTTGCATCATTCTTTCATCTAGGTCATCCAGAGCGTGCTTGGCGTTCGGCTGCTAAGTGGAAAACATCTTGGCTATCACGCGAAGTTATTGCATTGCCAGCGGCTATGGGTGCAGTTTTTCTTTATGGTGCAGCGCATTATTTTGGTTTGACTACAGCGTTGTTCACCATGCCGGGTGGAACAGGTATTGATGCAACCTTGTTACTAGGGCTTGCCACTACCTTTACGGTGTACGCCCTGTTTGTTTGTACGGGTATGATTTACGGTTGTATCAAATTTTTACAAGAATGGCACACGCCATTAACGGTCGTAAACTTTACCTTGATGGGTACAGCATCGGGCTTTGCTGTTGCAACAGCGCTTTCGGCATATATGCAAACGGAATTAACTCAATTCTATGCGGCTTGGGCAATCTTCTTTACTGTGATCGCGCTGGTATTTAGAATTTTAGCTTTAGTAAGAAATAGTAAACTCAAACCAAAATCTGATCTCCGTTCTGCCATTGGCGTAAATCATCCAAATATAAAACAGATAGCGCAAGGCTCAATGGGGGGATCATTTAATACCCGCGAATACTTCCACGGTAAGAAGGCAAGTTTTGTACGCAATATGAAATATATCTTCTTAGTATTAGCATTTATCGTGCCTCTTGCGCTATTAATTCTAAGTTTAGGCGCTTCTTCTTGGCTGATACCTGTTGTAGCGGTCGGCGTGCAATATCTAGGCTTAATTGCAGAGCGTTGGTATTTCTTTGCTGATGCTAATCATCCGCAAAACTTGTATTACCAGCAGATTTCATAATGTATAGAGGCTAAGACTCTTCTAAATCAAATAAAAATCGGCAAAAAACAAGGGGGGTGGACTATTAAATACCGCATTTTAATAGTCCACCCCCCTTGTTTTTTACCGATTTTTACTAAAATTTTCCATTATTGTTTTTCCACTCAATACGAGAAGGAATTTTCTCGGTCGTATCCCAATGCTCAACAATTTTTCCAGATGATATTCGAAAGAGATCATAGAATGCGGAATGAGTACCATTAAATGAGCCTTCGCTAACAGAAAGTACAAAATTCCCCTCGGCTAGAATACGATGATTTTTTTTATACTGTATCGTGTTTATATTGTTAGGATCATGCTTTGATAATGTTTCGTGCAGTGAAGACAGACTATCAGAGAGACGTGGATTATGTTCGGTGTAGTTGCTTTCATCTATGTAGTCTTTTAGAGCATCAAGTTGGCCATTGATAAGAATTTCATTAACAAAAGAACTTATGATTTTTCGATTGATTTCAGTTTTATCCAGATCGATTACTTCGGTTTATCCATCAACCATCGTGTGCCCAGAAGGATTAGGACCAAGTCTAGGTTGAATATTATCCCAATGCTCGACAGTTTGGTCGCCTTCAAACTTAAATACTTCAAATCCAATATTTGAAGTAGAAAAATCGTATTCAGTATGGGCGAAGACATAGTCGCCATCTTCAAAGACACGAACAATATTGACGCGTGGATTACTTTTAGACAACCGTTTGAACAGTGCAGCCAAGCCTTCACCACCCTCATGTGTTTGTGGGTTGTGTTGAATGTATTTATCTGATTGACTACAGCGACCGATGATGGGTCGCCAGTTTCGATCCCTTTAAGTAAGGCACAGATTTGTTCTTTTCTATTTAACATATAGCAACAGTTTTAATACTTTCCTTTTTGATTAATTCGTTTACACAAATACCCGATAGCCAAAAGAGCCAGAATAATAAGTAGAACCACCACCATAGGCACGCTTGATTTAATGACTTCAACATTTAATGCGTACACTGTAATGACATCAGATAGATCGGTCAATACCCTAACAATTAATATAACAAGTAACGCTTTGTGACTCCTAATACAAGAAGTGATTGCTGATACCGCGGGTTCGCGCTCAAATATTTTGTCTTGTCATGGTAGTGGTGCAAGGCCTGAAAATGGAATTAGTTATGCTGGCATCGTGTATGCGCGAGGCATCAAAACATCATTAATGACGCAGAGTGATAATCCGTTGGATACTCCCGTTATGGGCTTGAATTCTGTTGATTCGGCTTTTAATTATACTCAATCACGCAACCTTGCAGACCTTTCTGCCACGTTGTTTGTGCATTCGACAGAACCAAGAAATGGCTCAAGCAAAAAAAGAGTGTTCGATACTTTGGTGAAAGAGGTCAGCGCTCGCAGGCTTCAAGCATTGCCTTACTATGCTGCGATGAATAGTGATTATTCATCAGGCTCAGAGATTCCTCCTGATCCTGTAGTACCGCCAAATTCGCCATGTCCTCCATTAAGCCATTTTAGCAACTAATGCTTTTTGCTAAAAAACATTAGGGTAAAAACGGCAGGGTTGCTATATTCCTTTTTTTATAAGCACTTTACTGCTCCCTATGAATTTCTCAACATTTGGCAATAAATTCACCCGCCCCAACGGCATCACTCAGCTCATGGATGATTTGGGTAAAGCCAATAGTAAAAACAATCCTGATATGGTCATGCTAGGTGGCGGTAACCCTGCGATTATTCCAGCGTCAAATGCGGTATTTGTCAAAGAGCTACAGCGGTTAATTGCGAGTTCCGATGTGGATCAAATGGTTGGGCTTTACGATGGTCCACAAGGGAATGATGAGTTTCGAGATGCGTTGGCAAAGATGCTGAACGGTCATTATGGCTGGTCGTTGGATGCGAAAAATATTTCGCTAAGTAACGGTAGCCAGAGCAATTTCTTTGGGTTGTTTAACCTATTTGCAGGCGATATGGATGATGGTAGCCAGCAAAAAATATTATTCCCACTCGCGCCTGAATATGTAGGCTATGCCGATCAGGGTTTATCAGAAGATATGTTTGTCTCGATTAAGCCGTCGATTCATTTATTAGAGAAGAAACAATTCAAATATGAGATTGATTTTGAGGCTTTAAAAACAACCTTAGAATCAAAACAAAAATTTGGCGCAATCTGTGTTTCCCGCCCAACCAATCCCACGGGCAACGTGATTACTGATGATGAATTAAGCAGGCTTGATGAGCTTGCACAGCAATATGGTATTCCTTTAATTATTGATAATGCTTACGGGCATCCATTTCCTGGTGCAATTTATACCGATGCTACATTGACATGGAATGAGAATACGATCTTATGTATGTCACTCTCAAAACTCGGCTTACCCGGTTTACGCACAGGTATCGTCATCGCGAATAAAGCAGTGATTACAGCCATGAGCCGCATCAACGGCATTATGATTTTAGCGCCTAACAGTGTTGGTCCAACGTTGATGACACGGTTGATAAAAGACAAAGAATTGTTGCCACTGTGCAATGATGTAATAAAACCCTACTACCAGCAAAAAGCCCAAGTAGCCGTTGCATTATTCAATGAAATTTTTGCAGGTTCCCCCGTGTATTTACATAAACTCGAAGGTGCATTTTTTATGTGGCTATGGTTTAAAGACATGGACGTGACCAGTGAAGAACTCTATGAAAATCTCAAAAAAGAGAATGTTTATGTCATTCCTGGGCATAACTTCTTTATAGGCATAGATGATAATTGGGCGCACAAGCACCAATGCATTCGTATCAACTATGCGAAAGATGAAATGATATTGAGAAAGGGCTTAGAAGCGATTAAGCGCCTAGTTTCTGGGTAGCTTATGAGTGTTTTTTGGATAATAAGGCTGAAAATAGCTTATTTAAAAGCACACCCCCCTTCTTTTTAGCCCTTT
The DNA here is from genome assembly GCA_964611045.1 of uncultured Cocleimonas sp. GTDB lineage: Bacteria > Pseudomonadota > Gammaproteobacteria > Thiotrichales > Thiotrichaceae > Cocleimonas. The sequence goes on from CAZSXI010000060.1 coordinate 8,297, forward strand.
TGTAATGAAACTCAGCTCAAAATATTCTCTCAAAGGAGTGAAAACGCAAAATATAGACTTAGAAAATATTAATTTGTATGTTGTTTAACAAAATTGATCATATCCTTTAACACAGATGAGCGACCTTGAAGTGGTCGTGATAAAGCCGCCAAAAGACTAACGTGGTCATGGGCTGGATAAAGTATTAGTTGTTGTTTTACCTTTAATTTATTTGCTTTTTTAGATAGATTAACCGCGTTGTGCTTACCCACAGTTGTATCTTTTCCCCCGTGGAGAATTAACAGTGGCGGTGATTGTGCGGAGATAAAATTAATCGGCTGAGAACTTGCATATCCATTCGATGAGTTGAATAAAACTCTTTGATATTCTTCATCCAAAGGAAGGAAGTCATAAGGACCCGCAAGTCCACGAATGGATCTTCTCGTACTGTTATCTTCATTGATCAAAAGCTTGAACAACTAAAACGGGATCAAATAGAGTTAGAAGCATTGAAAAAAGAGCTCAATAAAAAATTATAGAATTAAAGGCTTTTTATTGATATGAACGTTAACAATTCCTCTCACAGAGTTTGTTAGGAGTATTTCATCGGCGTCAAATAAATCCTCTTTTGTGAGGTGTATTTCTTTAACGTCATTGTTAAGCATAAATGCTTGGCGTTGAATGCCATTGAGTGCGCCAGCATCAAGCGGTGGCGTAACGTAGCCCCCGTCTTTTTTTATAAATATATTATGACGGCTAGCTTCGACTAATTGGTCTTTTTCATTTAAAAAAAGCACATCGTAATAGCCTTTTTCGGCGGCTTGATCATAAGCTTCATTGTAATGCTTTCGGTGTGATGTTTTATGGTGTTGGAAGATAGAATGGCTATTAATTTTTTCATCACTAATAGTGATGATTTTAGAAGTTTCAGCATCTTGTTCAACAGGGCTATGACTAATTTTCACTTCACCATTTTGATAAGCAGTAAGTCGGATTTTATGCTCACCTGTCGAAAGTGATTTTTTAATAATGCCGAGTTGTTCTTCAATTAATTCAAACTTTAACGTAAAACCAAACGATGCGGTAGATTGTGAAAGCCGTTTTAAGTGCTTATCAATGTTAATAAAAGTCCCCTTATCAGCATTAAGCCTAAAAGATTCGATTAAGTAAAAATCTTTGTTTAAGCTGGTTAAAAAGTCTGCTTTAAGCAAGCACTCTTCGTATTCTGCTTCGGGATTACTTTCGTAAATAATTCCACTACCTATACCCATTTCGCATTGGTTTTTATCGTCGATGGCAAGGGTACGAATCGGCACATTAAAATAGAAATTATCATCAGGCATTAAATAGCCGATGGCGCCGGTATAAATTCCACGAGGTTCTTTTTCTAGCTCATTGATGATTT
>CAZSXI010000061.1:0-9599 GCA_964611045.1 uncultured Cocleimonas sp.
GTTTGCGTTTTGCTATCCGTGAGGGTGGTCGTACAGTTGGTGCAGGTGTTGTGGCTAAGGTTGTTAGTTAGTAATTTTTAGTTAGTAATAGCAAAACACAAAATATTTAAGTATATAAAGAGTAAATAATATGTCAGGTCAAAAAATCAGAATTCGCTTGAAGTCATTTGATCACAAGCTGATTGATCGTTCGGCGAGAGAAATTGTAGAAACTGCTAAACGCACAGGTGCTAGAGTAAAAGGTCCAATTCCTTTGCCAACACGTAAAGAGCGTTTCACAATCTTGGTTTCTCCTCATGTAAACAAAGATGCTCGTGATCAGTATGAGATTCGTACTCATAAGCGTCTTATGGATATTGTTGAGCCAACTGATCGTACTGTTGATGCATTGATGAAATTAGATCTTGCAACAGGTGTGGATGTTCAGATTAAGCTGACATAAGAATTACTCTGCTAAATGCTTTTGTGAGTGTTTAGTGCTGGGAGCGCAGCTCTATTTTTACAAGTTTGATTTTAATTTCTTTTAGTTTGAAATTAAACGAAGAAAGATAAATATTAGAGTTCCCTAACGCCTTTTTATCTGGCATAATGCGCGCCTTTCTTCGACCCGAGGTTATTTAAACCTCGGGTCGAAATTTTCCGAAAAAGTTTTTTTTGGCTGTATATCAAGGTGTACAGTTGATTTGATTTAAAATGAGGTGACTAAATGGCAATCAGTCTATTGGGTTCAAAAGTTGGAATGACCCGGATATACAATGAAGATGGCACTGCTACACCAGTAACGGTGTTAGAGATGCAAGCTAATCGTATTTCTCAGATTAAGACTGTAGAAACGGACGGTTATAATGCTGTTCAGTTAACAGTAGGAGCTAAGAAAGCTTCAAAGGTTAATAAGTCTGTGTCAGGTCATTTTGCAAAAGCTTCTGTTGAGGCGGGTTCTTTTACTTCTGAGTCGCGCGTTGATTCTGTTGATGAATATGAGCTTGGTTCTGAGCTAACAGTTGGGCTGTTCGAGGCAGGTCAAAAGGTTGATGTGACGGGTACAACAATTGGCAAAGGTTTTGCTGGTGTGTTAAAGCGTTATAACTTTGCTGGTAAGGATGCAACTCACGGTAATTCAATTAACCACAGAACACCGGGTTCAATTGGTCAAAACCAAACTCCAGGTCGCGTTTTTAAAGGAAAGAAAATGTCAGGTCATATGGGTGCGGTTCGTCAGACTACCCAGAGTCTTACGGTTGTAAGTATTGATCTGGAAAAGAATTTAATGCTTGTTAAGGGTGCTGTTCCTGGTGCTCGTGGCGGCAATATACTTGTAAAGCCAGCGGTTAAAGGTTAATCAGGATGAATTTAAAAAATACAGATGGTAAAGCTGTCGAGTTAGATGATGCGGTCTTTGCTAAAGAATATAACGAAGCGCTAGTTCATCAGGCGGTTGTTGCTTATATGGCTGCTGGTCGAGCAGGCACAAAAGCACAAAAAACACGTTCTGATGTAAGTGGTGGTGGTGCGAAGCCTTGGCGTCAAAAAGGTACAGGTCGTGCTCGTGCGGGTACTTCGCGTGGTCCACTCTGGCGTAAAGGTGGTGTAACATTTGCTGCTCGTCCTCGTGACTATTCGAAAAAGCTTAATAAGAAAATGTATCGCTCGGCAATGTGCTCAATATTTTCTGAGTTGGTTCGTTCTGAGTCGTTGATTATTGTAGATAGTTTTGGTGTAAAAGAGCCTAAGACTAAGGCGATGGTTGCAGAGCTTGGTAAGTTGGATGTGAGTAATGTTTTACTTATAAGTGATGAAGAAGATAACAATATTACTTTGTCAGCTCGCAATATTCCTAACTGTGAGACTCTAACGGTATCTAAACTAAATCCAGTAAGTTTGGTAAATCACGATAAAGTGGTTATTTCATCTGCGGCAGTTAAAAAAGTGCAGGAGTGGTTATCATGAGTCAATCTGAAGAGAAAATGTATCATGTGGTCTATGGTCCACATGTAACTGAAAAAGCAGTTTCAGGTTCGGAAACAAATATACATGCGTTTAAGGTTGCAGTAGGTGCAAGTAAGCGTGAGATTAAAAATGCAGTTGAAACTTTATTTGAAGTTGAAGTTGCTGATGTGCGTACTGTAAATGTTAAAGGCAAAGCAAAAAGCTTTAGCAAGAGACAGGGTAAGCGCAAAGATTGGAAGAAGGCCTACGTAAGATTGGCTGAAGGTAGTACCTTAAATGTTGAGGCGGAGACGTAATCATGGCTACAGTAAAGATGAAACCAACATCTCCGGGTCGTCGTCATCAGGTTCGAGTTGTTAATAAAGATTTGCATAAAGGTAAGCCTCATAAGGCGTTACTAGAAAAGAAAAGCAAGTCTGGTGGTCGTAACAATAATGGTCGTATTACTACGCGCCATATTGGTGGTGGGCATAAGCAACATTACCGTATTATAGATTTTAAGCGTAATAAAGATGGTGTTGGTGCGATAGTTGAGCATATTGAATACGATCCAAATCGTACTGCTAATATCGCATTGCTTAAGTATGCAGATGGAGAGCGTCGTTACATTATAGCTCCAAAGGGTTTGCGTGCAGAAGATAAATTGATGTCTGGTTCAGAAGCGACTATTGCATCGGGTAACGCAATGTCATTGCGTGATATGCCAGTTGGTACTGTTGTGCATTGTATAGAGATGAAGCCTGGCAAAGGAGCTCAGATAGCTCGAAGTGCTGGTACATCAGCTCAGTTGATTGCTCGTGAGGGTCGTTACTCGACTTTGCGTTTGCGTTCAGGTGAGATGAGAAAAGTACTTTCAGATTGTCGTGCTACAGTGGGTGAAGTTAGTAACTCAGAGCATGCTTTGACCAAGTTGGGTAAAGCAGGAGCAAGTCGTCATCGTGGTATACGTCCAACGGTTCGTGGTGTTGTAATGAATCCAGTAGATCATCCTCATGGTGGTGGCGAAGGTAAAACTTCTGGTGGTCGTCACCCAGTTTCACCTTGGGGTACGCCAACTAAAGGTTATAAAACACGTAAAAATAAACGTACTGATCACTTGATAGTACGTCGTAGAGATAAGAGGTAATTACGGTGCCACGTTCATTAAAAAAAGGTCCATTTATAGATCATCATTTGATGGCTAAAGTTTTGAAAGCAGTTAGTGCTGGAGATCGTAAGCCTATAAAAACTTGGTCACGTAGATCGATGGTAGTACCTGAGATGGTTGGTTTGACGATTGCGATTCATAATGGTCGTCAGCATGTGCCAGTATTGGTTAATGAGCATATGGTTGGTCATAAGCTAGGCGAGTTTTCTCCTACGCGTATGTATCGTGGTCATATTGCTGATAAAAAGTCTTAAAGATAGACCTAGGATTTAGAAATGGAAGTTAATGCAAAATTACGATTTGCTCGTATATCTCCACAAAAAGCAAGATTGGTTGCTGACCAAGTGCGTGGTATGCCAGTAGATAAGGCCTTAGAAGTTTTATCTTTTAGTCAGAAAAAATCTGCGGCTATTATTAAGAAGATCCTTGATTCGGCTATTGCAAATGCAGAGCATAATGAAGGTGCTGATATTGATGAGCTTTCTGTGACAAGGGTCATGGTTGATCAGGCTCCAACAATGAAGAGATTGCGTGCGCGAGCTAAAGGTCGTGCAAATCGTATTCTTAAGCGTACAAGCCATATCACATTAAGTGTCGGCGACGGAGAGGTTTAGAAATGGGTCAGAAAATACATCCAGTAGGTTTTCGTCTTGGTATAGCTTCTGATTGGCGTTCGAAGTGGTATGCGGAAGGTAGAGAATATGCAGAGTTTCTACATAAAGATCTTGCTGTTAGAGCTTTCTTGGAAGAAAAGCTTAAAAGTGCTTCAGTAAGTCGTATTCAGATTGAACGTCCTGCAAAGTCAGCTTTCGTAACAATACATACGGCTCGTCCTGGTGTTGTTATAGGTAAGAAAGGCGAAGATATTGAGCGTCTACGTGCTGAAACTGCAAAGATGATGGATTTGCATCCTAATAATGTGAAGGTGAATATTGAAGAGATTCGCAAACCTGAATTAGATGCGAAATTAGTTGCAGAAAGTATTGCAAATCAGCTGGAACGTCGTATTATGTTCCGCCGCGCAATGAAGCGTGCAGTTGGAAATGCAATGCGCTTAGGTGCGTTGGGTATTAAAATTAGCTGTGGTGGTCGTTTGAATGGTGCTGAGATTGCACGTACGGAATGGTATCGCGAAGGTCGCGTTCCACTCCATACTTTACGTGCTGATATTGATTACTCTACAGCGAAGGCGCATACCACATACGGTGTAATTGGTATTAAGGTTTGGATCTACAAAGGTGATGTATTTGACCTTGAGCAGAAACGAGCAAAATCAGCTGGCCGCGATGCCAAGAACAAGAGATAGAGGTCTGCGATGTTACAGCCCAAGAGAACAAAATTCAGAAAGCAGTTTAAAGGCAGAAATCGTGGTCTAGCTGTTACTGGAAGTAAAGTAAGCTTTGGTGAGTACGGTCTGAAAGCCGTTGGACGTGGTCGTTTGACTGCAAGACAAATTGAAGCTGCTCGTCGAGCAATGACTCGTCACATTAAGCGTGGTGGTAAAATTTGGATTCGTGTATTTCCAGACAAGCCAATCACAAGCAAGCCCTTAGAGGTACGTATGGGTAAAGGTAAAGGTAACGTTGAATACTGGGTGTGTTTAATACAGCCAGGTCGCGTTCTTTATGAAATGGAAGGTGTTAGTGAAGAGTTGGCGCGTGAAGCGTTTGCCCTAGCTGCAGCTAAATTACCAATTAAGACAGTATTTGTCACAAGAAAGGTGATGTGATGAAAGCCAGTGAACTTCGTCAAAAAAGTACAGAAGACTTATCTAAAGAGCTTTTAGAAAGCTTAAAAGAGCAGTTTGTTTTTCGTATGCAGCGTTCTTCGGGTCAATTGACACGCCATTCTGAGATGAGAAAAGTTCGTCGTAAGATCGCGCGTATTAAAACGATTATGAATGAAATGCAGTCAACAGCTGTAGTCAGCAAATAGGTGAGTGAGATGACAGAACAAACAGCTAAACTTGAGCATAGTATTACTGGTCAAGTTGTTAGTAATAAGATGGATAAGACTATCGTTGTGATGGGTGAAAGAAGAGTTAAGCATCCTCTTTACGGTAAGTTTATCCGTCGTTCTACTAAATACCATGCTCACGATGCAAATAATGAGTGCAATATTGGTGATACGGTAACTATTAAAGAGTGTCGTCCATTGTCTAAGACAAAATCTTGGACTTTGGTAACAGTCGTAGATAAGACTAAGTCTTAACGAATAACATAGATATTGCTTCAATAGATTTAAGCTTGGATATAAGAACATGATTCAAATGCAAACACAGTTAAATGTAGCGGATAATAGTGGCGCTCGTCGAGTACAGTGTATAAAAGTACTTGGTGGTTCACATAGGCGTTACGCAGGTATTGGCGACATAATTAAAGTCAGTATTAAAGAAGCTATTCCTCGCGGAAAAGTTAAGAAGGGTGACGTTTATACTGCCGTTGTTGTTAGAACAGCAAAAGGTGTGCGTCGTAAAGATGGATCTACGATTCGCTTTGATGGTAATTCAGCGGTTTTGTTGAATGCTAAACTAGAGCCAATTGGTACACGTATCTTTGGCCCTGTAACGCGTGAACTTCGTGATAAAAATTTCATGAAAATCATTTCGTTGGCTCCAGAAGTCTTATAAGACTTGTTTAATAGGTTTATGTGTCATGAATAAGATTGTAAAAAATGATCAAGTAGTCGTCATAGCGGGCAAAGATAAGGGTCGTCGTGGAAATGTTACTGAGTTAACGGGTAAGAATAAGTTGCTGGTTCAAGGTATCAATATTGCTAAGAAACACCAGAAAGGTAACCCTAATGCAGGTATTGCTGGTGGAATCATTGAAAAAGAAATGCCATTAGATGTATCTAATGTAATGTTGGTCAACCCAGTAACAGATAAGGGTGATCGAGTCGGATTTAAAACACTAGAAGATGGTAAGAAAGTACGTTTCTTTAAATCTAATGGTGAAGTCGTAAGTTAATAAACCTTGTCAAATAGGTTTGTCTATAACGCGAGAGTAAAGGTAAAACGATGTCTAGATTAGAAGATTTTTATAAAGAAACAGTTGTTAAGGAATTGATGACTAAGTTTGGTTATAAGAACGTCATGGAAGTACCAAAGATTACAATGATTTCATTAAATATGGGGTTGGGTGATGCTGTTGGTGATAAAAAAGTTATTGAACATGCAGTTTCTGATATGACGAAGATTGCAGGTCAAAAGCCAGTTGTTACAATCTCTCGTAAATCTATTGCGGGATTTAAAATACGTGATAACTGGCCTATTGGGTGTAAGGTTAATTTACGCCGTGACCAAATGTATGAGTTTTTAGATCGTTTAATTCACATATCTATCCCTCGTGTACGTGACTTTCGTGGTTTAAATCCTCGTTCATTTGATGGTAATGGTAATTACAGTATGGGTTTTGATGAGCAAATCATCTTCCCTGAAATTGATTACGATAAGATTGATAAATTACGTGGTTTAGATATTGCAATCACGACAACAGCAAAAAACAATGAGGAAGGTAAGGCTTTGTTAGAAGCTTTTCAGTTCCCATTCAAAAAGCAGTAATATAGGACGATTAAGTTATGGCTAAGAAATCAATGATCGCTCGCGAAGCAAAGCGTACTAAAATGGTCGCTAAATATGCATCAAAAAGAGCTGAATTGAAGGAGATTATTCGTTCTCCAAACAGTAGTTTTGAGCAGGTAATGGCTGCAACAGATTCTTTGCAGAAGCTACCACGAAATGGTTCAAAAGTACGCCAGCGTAATCGTTGTGCAATTACAGGAAGACCTCATGGTGTTTATAGTAAGTTTGGTCTTTGTAGAAATAAATTAAGAGAGTCGGCTATGGAAGGTGATCTTCCTGGTTTGACCAAAGCAAGTTGGTAAGGAGTACATATCATGAGTATGAGTGATCCAATAGCTGATATGTTGACACGTATTCGAAATGGTCAGCGAGCTAATAAAGTTAATGTTAGCTTTTCTGCATCATCTAAGAAAACGGCAATATTAGATGTGCTAAAAGATGAAGGTTACATTTCAGGGTATGAAACAGATGCCGCTGATGGTAAGCCAGTTACAAGTGTAGCTTTAAAATACTATCAAGGTCAGCCTGTGATTAAAACAATTGATCGCGTTAGTCGCCCAGGTTTAAGAATATTCCGTGGTAAAGATGAAATTCCAACAGTAATGTTAGGTTTGGGTATTGCCATAGTATCTACATCAAAAGGCGTGATGAGCGATCGTTCGGCGCGTGCAGCAGGTCAGGGCGGTGAAGTGCTCTGTATCGTAGAATAAGCGGTATTAAGATATGTCAAGAATAGCAAAAATGCCTATTGAACTACCTTCTGGTGTAGAAGCAAAAGTCAATGGGCAGGATATAAATATCAAAGGCGCTAAAGGTGCATTTGATTATAAAATACATGACTCTGTTGTCATCTCTCAGGATGGTAATACACTAGTTGTAAAGCCAAAGAGTGAAAGTGACAAGAAGGGTTGGGCAATGGCAGGTACTATGCGCGCACTAACTAGTAATATGGTTACAGGTGTAAGTACTGGTTTTGAGAAAAAGCTTGAGTTAGTAGGTGTCGGTTATCGTGCACAAGCTCAAGGTAATAAGTTAAATCTTACATTAGGTTTTTCTCACCCTGTTGTTCACGATATTCCACAAGGTGTTACTGTTGAAACTCCAAGTCAAACAGAAATTATTCTTCGTGGCATAGATAAACAAGTTATAGGTCAAACAGCTGCGGAAATTCGTGCCTACAGACCACCTGAGCCGTATAAAGGGAAGGGTGTTAAATATGCTGATGAGCGTATTATTCGTAAAGAAGCTAAGAAAACCTAAGTTTAGTTAAAGGTATTTGTAAGATGAATAAGAAAATAGCCAGAACACGTCGCGGTAAGCGTTCTCGCATGAAGATGCGTGAGCTAGGTGCTGTTCGCTTGTCTGTATATAGAAGTTCTCGTCATATATACGCACAAATTATTTCGAGTGAAGATAATAATGTGATTGCGTCAGCCTCTACGGTTGAAAAGGCAATGCGTGATGATTTAGCGTATACAGGTAATTCAGACGCAGCAGCAGCAGTTGGCAAACTAGTTGCTGAGCGCGCTAAAGAGAAAGGAATTGAGTCTGTAGCGTTTGATCGTTCCGGTTTTAAATATCATGGTCGTGTCAAGGCGTTAGCAGAAGCTGCGCGTGAAGCGGGCTTACAGTTCTAAAGGTTTATTATAATGGCTAGATCAGATAATACAGAAAAGGCAACAGATGGCCTTCAGGAAAAATTAGTTCACGTTAACCGTGTTGCAAAAGTGGTTAAAGGTGGTCGTGTTTTTGGTTTTACTGCGTTAGCAGTTGTCGGCGACGGTAATGGTCGTATAGGTTTTGGTTACGGTAAAGCAAAAGAAGTGCCTGTTGCTATTCAAAAGGCAATGGAAAAAGCACGTAAGAATATTGTAAATGTTGCTTTAGTTGATGATACTTTACAGTATGAAATCAATGCTAGACATGGTGCCGCTCATGTATTCATGAAGCCAGCATCTGATGGTACTGGAATCATTGCAGGTGGTGCTATGCGAGCAGTTTTTGAAGTTGTTGGTGTGAAGAATGTACTAGCAAAGTGTGTTGGTTCTCGTAACCCTATCAATGTTGTACGTGCTACCATTAAAGGCTTGGCTGAAATGAACTCGCCAGAACTAATAGCTGCTAAACGTGGTAAAACGGTAGAAGAGATTAGAGGTTAAGCTCATGGCTACGTCAAAAGTAAAACAAGTAAAATTAACGATTGTTCGAAGTATGAATGGTCGTTTAAAAGCACATAAATCATGTGCTCGCGGTTTAGGTTTGCGTAAAATGCACAACCCAGTTGTTGTAAACGATACACCTGAAAATCGTGGAATGATAAATAAAATCTCTTATATGCTTAAGGTTGAAGAGGTTTAATCATGAGTGAATCAACTATGAATTTAAATACATTATCGCCTGCTGATGGTAGTACATCTAATCGTAAGCGTGTGGGTCGTGGCATTGGTTGCGGATGGGGTAAAACCTGTGCACGTGGTCATAAAGGACAAAAATCACGCTCTGGTGGGTTCAATAAAGTTGGTTTTGAAGGTGGTCAAATGCCTTTGCAACGTCGTCTACCAAAAGTTGGCTTTAGTTCACGCGTAGGACGAGTTTCAGCTGAAATTCGTTTGCATGAGCTTGCAATGGTGGGAACAGATGTAATTGATGTTGACTCACTTAAAGCGGCTAATCTTGTAACTAAAAGTACTTTGAATGTTAAGGTCATGTTATCAGGTTCTATTGATAAAGCAGTAACTTTGAAAGGCATTAAAGTTAGCAAAGGCGCAAAAGCAGCAATTGAAGCTGCTGGCGGAAAAGTCGAAGACTAATTAAGGGGTATCACAGTGGCAGGTAAAAACGCTACAGGAATGCTTTCGGGCATGAGCAATATTGCAGAAATTAAACAAAGGCTTGCCTTTGTTTTTTTCGCTTTGATTGTAT
>CAZSXI010000062.1:0-9446 GCA_964611045.1 uncultured Cocleimonas sp.
AAATCTGCCGATATTTCCCCCGAAGATCGGCACAATAGAGTGACTATTACGATTCACTTCGTGAAAAATAGCGACAAATTTTTCTGCGCTAAATTCTAACCAACTTGATCAGGCTCTCCTTAGTAAAATTGAAAAAAAGAAAACCTCCTGCTACTTTCTTGATTAAACAAAAATAGTCAGGAGGTTTAACAAGTGTCTAACTTATGCGCCTTTCATTGTGCCTTTTGGCATTACGCTTGCGATGGCGTGGCGTTGGATTTTGATATTACTGCTGTCTGAAACTTTTAATTCAACAAAGTTATCACCTAGCTTTACGATTTTTCCCAAAATACCGCCGTTGGTAACAATCTCGTCGCCTTTTGATAGAGAGTCTAGCAATGATGCGTGCTCTTTAGCCTTTTTAGATTGTGGGCGAATAATCATAAAGTACATGATGCCGAAAAATAGCGCGACCATAAATACGAGTTGTAAGCCACCACCTTCTGATGTTTCGCCTGCTGCCATTGCGTTTGAGATGAAAAAATCCATGTTTTACTCCAATTTATAATATTTAACTTGCTATAGCGTAAGCCATAAGCTGTTGTAAAAAACCGCTATATTATGCCACGTCCCACGGAAAGTTAATAACTTTCTGTATCGAATCTACCTTTGTAATCGCCATTAAAACGCGATCTAAACCAATTGCTACGCCAGCTGATTCAGGGATGCCTGATTTAGCGGCAGCAAGGAAGTTTTCATCTATCGTAATCTCTTCTAAACCTGTAGCTTGACGTTGTGCATTTTCACTTTGCAGAATGTCTTTGTTGCGCTGATAACTTGTTTCTTCTTGGTAGCCATTGCCCAATTCATTTTGCCCCAGATAAACCTCAAACCGCATGGCGACGGGTGGCTTATCATTATCTTGGTGAATCTTTGCCAAAGCAGATTGCGATGCAGGGTAATCATAAATAAAGGTTAAACAATCACGGCTAAATTCTGGCTCGATACAATGCGTAAGCAGGGCATCTAACAACGCTTGCTGACTTAAAGCAGACGCATCTAAGCTAGGAATAGACGTAGTAACACATTTTAAAATTTCGTCGTAATTAGCGATATGGGGGTTTATGCCAAACTTTTCAAGAAAGAGTTGCTCGTAAGACAGCATTTTGTCGTTTGGTGTGAGTGAGGGGATGAGCGCGTGTAATAAGGTGCTGACTTCTTGGATGAGTTGCGGGCTGTCAAAGCCCACACGATACCATTCGAGTAAAGTAAATTCGGGGTTGTGATTCCTACCAAATTCTTCTTCACGCCAAACTTTACACAATTGATAGATGTCGCCACTGCCTGCGGCAAGTAAACGCTTCATTGGGTATTCAGGAGAGGTGTGTAGAAAAAGAGAAGTCTTGTTGTTAGATGATTGAAAAGATTGAATATAAGGGTCGGTATTACCAGCGTGGGAAAGAGCTGGGGTTTCAACTTCTAAAACTTTGCGCTGATAAAAGAATTCGCGAATATCACGATTCATTTTAGCACGCGATTGGCGAATTTCTTGGCTTGTGGTGGGTTTCCAGCTCATTTTTAGTGAGAAGTTAAGTCTAGCTCCCTCTCCCTAGCAGGGAGAGGGGTGGGGTGAGGGGTGAAACTCAAAACTGGCAGTACCTCTGGGCTTTCTACCCCCTCCCTAACCCTCCCCCTGCTAGGGAGAGGGGATTTTAAAGACCACCCCCCTTGTTTTTTGACGTTTTGTAGGAGTTTTTGAATACAAAACGTCAAAAAATAGGGGGGGTGGACAGTAAAAAAGGGCATTTAAAGTGTTTTAATCTTTAAGAATCCTTAACCCGCGAAATATATTCCCCTGTACGGGTGTCAATTTTTACCATTTCACCTTCTTCTACAAATAATGGAACCTTAATTTGTGCGCCAGTCTCGACAATGGCAGGTTTTGTTGCACCTTGTGCGGTGTTACCTGCGACACCTGGGTCACATTCTGTGATCTGTAATTCAACAAAGTTAGGAGGTGTCACGCTAAGTGGCGCGCCATTCCAAAGTGTAACAATGTAAACCTCTTGTGCCTTTAGCCAATGTTTTACATCTTCGATTGCAGCTTCGCCAGCAGGGTGTTGTTCAAAGGTGGTAGGTTCCATAAAGTGCCAAAACTCACCATCTTCGTAGAGGTATTCCATATCCACTTCCATCACGTCGGCAGCTTCTACCTTATCGCCTGACTTGAATGTTTTATCAATCACACGACCTGTTTTTAGGTTACGGATTTTCACACGACTAAACGCCTGACCTTTACCGGGTTTTACAAATTCATTTTCTACAATCGTGTAGGGGTCTCCGTCCATTATAAACTTGAGTCCGCTTTTGAATTCGCTGGTATTATAGGTTGCCATTTTTGGCTCTCTCCACATAGATTACATAATGGTTCGAATGATAACTGCTAATGCACTAAAAGTTAAAGAGGTATCTCACCTTGCCGATAACAATACCGATGACAACGTTGATAATGTTTCGTGGCAAGGTGCGCTTGCCTCTGCGATAAGAGATCCGCTGGCGCTGTTGAGTTTGCTTGAATTGGATGAGAGTAAATATAAACAAAAGTTGCATCATCCTGAAAAGTTTAAACTATTAGTACCGTTGTCTTACATCTCGAAAATGAAAAAAGGAGATTGGAATGACCCTCTTTTAAAACAAGTTCTACCCGTGCAAGATGAAACTCAATCAGTCGCAGGTTTTATAGCAGACCCTGTGGGTGATCTTGATTCGGTTATTTCATCAGGTGTTTTGCAAAAGTATCAGGGTCGGGTGTTGTTGATTACAACGGGGGCTTGTGCGGTGCATTGCCGTTATTGTTTTAGGCGACATTTTCCTTATGCTAATTCGATGCCTGATAAAGGTAAATGGCAAGAGACACTGACAAGTATTCGCAATGATGAGAGCATACATGAAGTGATTTTAAGTGGGGGTGATCCATTGATGATTCCTGATCAACGCTTGCAAGCAATGTGTGCTGATCTAGTTAAAATTCCTCATATTAAAACCTTACGTTTTCATACACGCATCCCAATTTTTTTGCCTGAGCGAATAGACGCCACTTTTATAAGTTGGTTAGCAGAATTACCTATTCAAAAAGTCATGGTGATTCATGCAAATCATGCCAACGAGCTAGACCAATCAGTTGGCAATGTTTTAGCTAATTTACGTGAGGCGGGTGTGACCTTGTTAAATCAATCGGTATTACTCAAAGGTATTAATAACAGCGTTGAGTCATTGACGACATTAAGCCATCGTTTATTTGAGTTTCAAGTACTGCCTTATTATTTGCATCAGCTTGATAAGGTTGAAGGCTCAGCACATTTTGAAGTGGAGAGAGGCGATGCGATTCACTTATTAAAAGATCTAAAAAAGACATTACCAGGCTACTTAGTGCCGAAATTAGTAGAGGAAGTTTCGGGCGAACGGTCTAAGCGTGCACTCGAATAATTAGTTAAAAAATGTTAGAATAAGACAAATGTATCGCTAAAGTTTAATTTTAGTCGCTAATAATAAAAATAAAAAGAAGGTTTCACATGAGTCAGACTATGTCTTCCAATAAAAAGAGTCCACAGAACATCCATACGCTTGATCTGAATACCGTCAGTAAAACAAGAAAGTGGGTATCTGGTTTGCCCTTGACGGATATGGGTGAAGCAACTCGTCAACTGTTCTTAGGGTTGACACACTTGAATCAAGAATCTATTGCCCCTCAGGTAAGAATTGATATTACAGAAGTTATTTTACCGTATATAAAAATGGTTCTTGAGAATCTAGATAGACATTTCTTAAGCCGCTCATTTCCTCTACCTGAAAGAAGCCAGAAGATTTTTGATCTAAAAAAATCGCTACAGATGGAAACAGCAGGTTCGTACCAACTAGCTGCACTTGAGATGCTGACTAAAAGTATGGTTTCAAAAAAGAAATTATTGTTAGCTATTGGGCGTGCGGTTAGCTACATGACTCAAGTATTGATGGATAGTTATGAAGTTTATGCAAAGCATGACAAATCTATCTGGCATGATATTCACCACTTATTTTTGATGGCTTGTGAAAATAAAATAGATCAAAAAGTGATACCTAATAAAGATGATACTCAAGGTGATGAAATGAGTATCGAAGATCATTATAAATTGATCAACCTTGTTGCCTTGGGTGCGCCTAATACTTTGCGTCAGGGGGAAGTTGCTAAAGTTTATAACTTCTTCAAGCAGTGTATTAATGATGCTTCAATTTTAGAAAATGCCTCAAAAGTAAAAGCAAAATATGCACACATCACGCTTTTGAATAGCGATGAGCCAGCATCGTTGATGCCTGTTAGCGATTTAGTGAATTCACCAACAAGTCGACTATTTGATTTGTCTGGTGTGATTAATCATTTGGATGAATTTGTAAGCTTAAGTGAGTGTACTGATTTGGGTACGCATGAAAAGTGGCCCATGCTGACACACAGTTTGGCTAAGCGTTTGGTTTATGTTTTAACCACCATCCGTAATAGACGTTTTAAGCGTTTTCCAAGAGATGAAAAACTAACATTGGCCATACGGATGGTGGATGTTATTGAAATGATTAGAGAGAATGATATTGATTCTTTTGCAGATCAAGTTGATGAAGATGTTGAAGATGATAATATTTACGAAGCACTTGCTAATGCCGATGCGGTGGAAAGCCCTTGGTCAGACATTGATCTAGATTCTATGGCAGATGGTTACGATGTTCAGTTACATAGTTGGCAGGCTGAAAACAGCAGTTCTGGTGGTTATGGTTTACGTCAAATAAAAAGTGAAGCTAGCACGGCTCGTGTAGGTGAATTAGTTGCAGTTAAAGATCCAAAAGGTGAATCTGATCTTTGGCAAATTGCCGTTATTCGTTGGATGGATACATTTCGCAATATTGGCTTAAAAGTGGGTTTAGAAATTTTATCCTTACATGGGATGACAGTGACGGTTGATGAGATCAATAACCGTGAAATTTCACAAAAACTACCTTTGGAAGGCATCTTGCTTCCTACCATTGATGGTGCTAGAAAAGAGGCGAATCTTATCTTCCCAGGTTTTATCTTCCATATTGATGATGAACTGACGTTAACGATGGGCTCACGCCAACAACATATCTGTATCACCAGTGTGGACGATACCGTCGGAAGCTTTTCTTACTGTGGGTTTGAAAATATAGAAGTTGAAGAAGTAGAAGACGGTTCATTAGAGTCTTTTGATGGTGTTTGGGAATTTCTATAAAGGATATGCTCCACCTATCCCCCTTATTTTTGCAGTGGTCGGGTAACACTACACTGTAAATTAGGCACTCAGTATTGTCCCAGTATGGGAAAAAACGATTTACAGTGTCTATTTATTGGTGAACAATCAAAAGTCTATAACGATTTATTGATTGCGCTGAAAGAGTTTGGCTTGAATCTTCAAGTTAAGCTTGTTGACGCCGATAAAAAAAGTGTGGCACGTGGGCTTAAAAAGTTAAAAGTAGCGAGCCTCATTTTTATATCGGATGAAGTCTCATTTTCGGTAGAAACATTGTCTGACTTAGTTTGGCAATACGCTTCTGATACGATTGTCGTTATCGTTACTGAAAAAACAATAAGCACATCGCTCAAAAAATCTTTCAATAATACTCAATTTTCTAAGCTTCACTTTGATAAAACCAGTGATGCGACCAATCTTCACTTGCAATATTTAATCGAAGCGGTACAAATTAAATGGGACTTCCGCCGTTGTAAACACTTGTTAGGTATTTCTGAAAAACGTTGCCAATGGTTGATGGACTCGAGTAATGAATCGATTGCCTTTATATCAAGAGATTTACATTTATATGCGAATACATCATACCTTGGTTTGTTCGATATTAATTCAATTCACGAACTACCCGCATTATCAGTAGCTGATCTCGTTGTTGATGATGAGTACGGTCTTTTTAAAAGCTTTATTAAAAAGCAAACCTTAAGACATGATATGAATCGTTCATTGGTATTGTCTTTAAGAAACACCAATGGAAAGACTTTTCGTGCAAATATCCATGCTATTCCATCGGTGTTTAAAGGGAATAAGTGCTTACAGCTCTGGGTGCACCCTTTAAACAAGTTTGAATTAAATAAAATGGAAACGGATCAGCTTGCTGGAGATCAAAATAATACGATTCCCTTTGAACACGCCCTTACTGATAAAGTATTGAGCAAGAGAAAGGCGACACCTGCATCTATTCTTAGAGGGATTATTAAAAGAAAAGAAGCCACAATATCGGCTCAAAAATTGGTCGATATGAAACCTAATGAAAACAGGTATAGAAAAGGTGTTTTTAACCATATGCTTTCATTGAAAGTGCCTGTGGCGCAGAGGGCGGGTATTGATGATTTATTATTTGAGTCTGGTGGTATCAACCTAGAAGAAAATCGCCAAATATTTTGGGATAAGGTAAAACTGACTAGATTGTTGCAAATACTGGTTAAGAAAAGCAATGTTGATGTGAATTTGTTTGTGCGTCTGAGTGAGGCATCGCTTCTTGATAAATCTTTTGCAGAATGGTTTTTACCAGGCTTGAATAGAATAGGAGATAAAGCATCGCATTTAACGTTTTTATTGCCTTCCGAATTGAGTCAAAATCAAGCACAGCCGTTTATAAGCTTTGTGAAAGCACTTAGGAAGTCAAATTGTCAAATCGCCCTGGATAATTTTTCTGTTTCGACAAGATCCCTACGATTACTAAAACATGTAAGGCCTGAGTATGTGAGACTTTCGTTACCGTGGGTAAAACAAATCGAAGGAAATAGTGAACGAGAGTTGGCTTTGGGTAGCTTTATTCGACAGATAGAGGCTAAAGATATCAAGATAGTAGCGCCGTGTAATTTTAGTGCGGATATGCGAAAGCTATTTGCGCTGTCTGGCGTATCCTTTTGTCAGGAAAGAATACTAAAAACTGCTTAAAAATCGTACAATCTGTTTAGTTAAATAGAGGGTCTTTATGGGAACTCTAATAATAAAAATCACTATGAAACTAAACAAATGACTCATAATGTTCCTACATTATCACCTATTAGAACTAAAGCATTGTCCTTGAGCCTGATCGATTCCATCGACGGTTTTCAGTCTTTGCAAGAAGATTGGGATGCTCTTTATGATAACTGTGAACGCGGTAGTATTTTTAGTAGCTGGGATTGGATGTTCACTTGGTGGGAGGTTTTTAAAGATCAATATGATCGGGAGTTGTTTATCCTCGCCCTCTATCAAGAGGATGAGTTAATAGGATTAGCACCTTTTCAGATATGTACGCCGCCTTCTCCAAAATCGTTGATACAGGGTAAGACTTTATACTTTATCGGTAATGGTGAATCATTTGATGATTCAATTATCAGTGAATTTCAAGATTTTATTGTATCGCCAGAGCATGAATCAGAAATGATTCAATTAGTATCAGAATATATTACTAAGCATAGCGATAAGTGGAACTTTGCAGATTTTGAATTCCTTCTAAAGGACGCTTTAATTCTTCAGTGTTTTGATGGCGATAGCCCTCATGATAGTCGACATACCAGTAAAATTGACCGATATAAAATAGAATATGGCGCTCGTTTTTCCATTCCGAAAATGGATAGCTTTGAGCAGTATCAGGAGCAAATGGGTAAGCGCTGGAGTAAAATGTTTACCAGAAAAGGTAATAAACTGTTACGTGATGGCGAGGTGACTACGGCAGCTACGGAATCACTAGCTTCAATTAAACCCGCATTAGAGCAATTAGCTGAGATGAATTGCGCCCGCTGGAAGGAGAGAACGGGGGACTGTATTTTTGACTCAAATCGTTTTGTAGAATTCCATCAAAAAATCATGGCACGCCTAATTCCAAAAAATAGAGCCGCAATTAAAACATTGCATTTAGATGGCGAGGTAATGGCATCTTACTATCTGTTTACCGATAAAAACCAAGTTCACTATTACCAAAGTGGATTTCACAAGAAGTACGGCAATAAATATTCGCCATTATTTTTATTGCTTTGTAATGAAATAGGCGAGTCTATTAAAAATAATCAGCTGTTTGATTTTATGTGTGCTGATGATGCTAACTCCTATAAAAAAGACCAATATTCTTGTGAACATGAGCCGATGTATAGGCTTCGTTGGTCGGCACAAAAACACAGATTACCGTTATTTCATTCTGCCAAATATGCTCAAAATAGAGTGATGAGCTTGAAAGAAAGCTTAAATAAAACGCTACAGAAAAAACTCAATAGAAAGCGAGGTAAATAAAATGCATATCGTACATGTAATAGAACCTATGGAACATGGCGTATTCATCTGGGTTGTAGATATGGCAAATCGCTTGGTGCGTGATGGCTATCAAGTCACCGTTTTGCATTCTATCCGTGAACACACACCTGATAATTGGCGTGAAATGTTCGATTCAAAAGTAGAGCTGATACACGTACAAATGAGCCGTTCGATTGATCCAGTGGTTGATACCAAAGCGCTGATTGGTTTGGTAAAGAATATAAAGTATTTAAACCCTGATATTATTCATACGCATTCATCTAAAGGAGGTTTTCTGGCAAGAGTAGCTGGCTTTATCCTGCGTAAAAACAATCGCCTTTTATACACTTCGCACGCGATTCATTATCCCTTGATAAAAGAACCTATAAAGAGAAAGGTTTACAAATACCTTGAGCATATCGGCTACTGGCTAGGCGGAACGATTGTCGCCTGTGGCAAAGAAGAATTTGAAATAATTTCTGATGAAATTACCTATGGAAAAACAGACAGATTAATCAGAATTAGTAACGGCATCGATACCTCGCAACTTAACGCAAAGGATTACAGCGTAAAAAATGAGAAGGTGAAAATTGGCGTAGGCGGACGAATCTCCATGCAGAAAGCACCGTGGGTATTTGCAGCGATTGCAAAAAAAGTAAATGCTAAGCGCGACGATGTAGAGTTCATCTGGATTGGTGGCGGTGAAAAAGACGACGTTGAAATGCTCGAATCAGCAGGCGTAAAAGTTACAGGCATGTTGGACAGAAGTGAGGTTTTAGATATCCTCCCGACCCTTGATATATTCTTTCAAACCTCAGCCTATGAAGGCTTGTCTTTGGCGTTACTAGAAGCACAAGCTTCAGGAATCCCTGCGGTAGTTACTAAAATACCGGGCAACGATGAAGTGGTTCAACACGGTGAGACAGGTTTTGTGGGTGAAACAGAAGAAATTTTAATGATGCATCTTGAAGAGTTGATTGACTCAGAAGAGAAGCGCATCGAGATGGGGAAGTACGCAAAAACACATACAGAAGAACATTTCTCATTATCGGTAATGGCAGATCAATACAAAGTAAAATATCAAGAAATGGCTGGTGAGGTGAAGCAACAACCATTAAAAGTATAACTTGAGACCTTTGCACGAATCAGATGACGAGTAAAAATGACTAAAAATTCACTGCT
>CAZSXI010000063.1:0-3496 GCA_964611045.1 uncultured Cocleimonas sp.
CAACGTGATGGTGGTGCGCATTTATCAGGTTTTAGAACTGCGCTTACACGTACTTTAAATCAATATATTGATCGTGAAGGTTTAATAAAAAATAAGAAAAACGATAAGGTTTCGTTAACAGGTGATGATGCACGTGAAGGTTTAACAGCTGTATTATCAGTTAAAGTTCCAGACCCTAAATTCTCATCTCAAACAAAAGATAAATTAGTATCATCAGAAGTTAAAGGTATTGTTGAATCCGCAATGGGTGAAGCATTAGGTGATTTCTTGATGGAAAATCCAATAGAAGCAAAAATCATTTGTAATAAAATGGTCGATGCTGGTCGAGCCAGAGAAGCTGCCCGACGCGCACGTGAGATGACACGTCGTAAAGGCGCATTAGATATTGCTGGTTTGCCCGGTAAATTAGCAGATTGCCAAGAAAAAGATCCTGCACTTTGTGAAATATACCTAGTGGAGGGCGACTCAGCGGGTGGTTCTGCCAAACAAGGCAGAGACAGACGCACGCAAGCTATATTGCCACTCAAAGGTAAAATTCTAAACGTAGAAAAAGCACGTTTTGATAAAATGCTGCAATCCCAAGAGGTTGGAACACTGATTACAGCGTTAGGTTGTGGTATAGGTAGAGAAGAGTTTAATCCTGATAAGCTACGTTATCACCGTATCATTATTATGACGGATGCCGACGTGGATGGTTCTCACATCCGTACCCTATTACTTACCTTCTTCTATCGTCAAATGAAAGAATTGGTAGAACGTGGTCATATCTACATTGCTCAACCACCGCTTTATAAAATTAAAAAAGGCAAGCAAGAGCAATATGTAAAAGATGATGAAGAACTAAATGCCAATCTTTTACAGTTAGCGATTGATGGTGCAGCACTACATGTGGATGAGTCAGCGCCTGCTATTAAAGGCGAGCCTTTAGAAAAACTAGCTAAAGATTATGTTGTGATTGAAAATATCATTAGCCGTTTATCAAGACGTTATGACACTGAAATTTTAGAAGCTATGCTATTTAGCCCAGCAGGCTCGGATGAGATTGATTTTTCTGCAGCAGAAAAATGGCTAGATAAAGCCGCTACAGCAATGAATGATAAGTTTAATGGCACTCGCAATTACGATATTAGCGCCCAAAGCTTAGAAGGAGATGATTGGACAATACGTGTGACAAGACTAATGCACGGTATCGATACTGATTTCTTCTTAAGCAAAGACTTTTTCAATAGCCAAGAAATAAAGCACATCATTAAGTTAAATCAGACATTAGATGGCTTGCTCACCAAAGATAGCTATATCGAGCGTAGTGAACGCCGCGAATATGTAACACGTTTTGATAATCTGATGGCTTGGTTGATGAAAGAAGGTCAACGCGGTTTAAATATTCAGCGCTACAAAGGTCTGGGTGAAATGAATCCTGATCAGCTTTGGGATACTACGATGGATCCTGAAACGCGCAGAATGTTACAAGTGAATATTGAAGATGCGTATCAAGCGGATGAAATATTTACTACGCTGATGGGTGATGTTGTAGAGCCACGACGTGAGTTTATTGAAAAGAATGCGCTAAATGTAGCTAATTTGGATGTGTAGCTAATAACTAAATTTAGAAAATAATGATGATAGCTCCCTCCACTTAGCAAGGGGAGGGTTGGGGAGGGGATAGAATCTTTGAACACGGTTTATTTTATAACCTTTCACCCCTCACCCCAACCCTCTCCCTGTTAGGGAGAGGGAGTTAAAAAATAACATATTGATTTAAAAGGACTTTAATCAATCTATGCGAATAATCACAGCAAATACAAATGGCATTCGTTCTGCAGGTAAGAAAGGTTTTTTTGATTGGCTAGAGAAGCAAGATGCCGATGTTGTTTGTATCCAAGAAACCAAAGCCCAAGTTCACCAGCTAGAAGACCCAATGTTTCACCCTGGGCATAGTTATTATCACGATGCGATTAAAAAAGGCTATAGCGGTGTAGCACTTTACTGTAAAACAGAGCCCGATGAAGTGATAGTTGGGATGGGGAATGAAGAGTTTGATTGTGAAGGTCGCTACATAGAGGCCCGTTTTGGCAACCTAAGCGTTATCTCATTGTATATGCCGTCAGGCTCAGCGAAAGAAGAACGTCAGCAAACTAAATACCGTTGTATGGATTACTTTCTTCCGTTAGAAAACACCCAGAATCATGAAACCATGAAAGACGTAGATATGAAAGCGCTCATGGGCTCATCAACAGAAGACTTCCCTGTTCCTGAAAATAACTTTTTAATCCAACAAATGCTCGATTCAGGACGTGACTACATTATTTGTGGTGACTGGAATATTGCGCATAAAAACGAAGATATAAAAAATTGGAAAGGTAATAAGAAAAACTCAGGGTTTTTACCAGAAGAGCGCGCATGGTTTGATGTGCTTTTTGATGATTATAATTTCGTAGATGCATTTAGAGAACTAGAGCAAGAAGAACATTCCTACACATGGTGGTCAAATCGTGGACAAGCATACGCTAATAATACGGGCTGGCGTATTGACTACCATGTGCTGTCACCTAGCTTAAAAGGCAAGGTACAAAAAACGGAAATCTATAAAAAAGAGAAGTTTTCAGATCATGCGCCATTAATAATAGATTATGATTATCAACTAAAGGGTAAATAAATATCTGATAAAGGGGGTAGTTATGGCTGTAGATCAAACAATAGAAGCAAAAAAAGGATGGGGTGAAACGATTCAATCCTTTCTTCATCCTCGTGTAATCACTATGCTATTTCTTGGCTTTTCTGCTGGTGTACCCATTCTTTTAATATTTTCTTCCTTAAGCCTTTGGCTACGCGAAGCAGGCGTAGAGCGTTCTGCTGTTACATTCTTTAGTTGGGCAGCACTAGGTTATTCTTTTAAATTTGTTTGGGCACCGTTAGTTGATAAATTACCGTTACCCTTTTTAACCGCATTACTTGGGCGTAGACGTAGTTGGATGTTGTTTTCACAAGTTGCCATCATTGCGGCAATTTTTTGGATGGCACAAACCGATCCTACAGGTGAAGGCAGTTTAACCATGATGGCGATTGCTGCGGTGTTGTTAGGATTCTCATCAGCTACACAAGATGTGGTTATAGATGCTTATAGAATAGAATCTGCGGAATCTGATCTGCAAGCATTAATGTCATCCACTTACATTGCAGGCTATCGCATTGGTATGTTGGTTGCAGGCGCGGGTGCGCTTTATCTCGCAAGCTATTTTGGTTCAGATAAAGGCTCCTATAATTACCAAGCCTGGCAAATGAGTTATATGATTATGGCTGGTGTCATGTCGGTCGGGATTGCCACAACACTGATAATTTCAGAACCCACAATACAAAGGCCGGATGAATCAGTCTATTCAAGCGGTGATTATTTACGTTTTCTTTTGCTCTTTGTTATTGCTGTAGCAGGTTTTATAGCAACATTCTATTTTAGTGTTGATAGTGCAAAAGAAGTTAAAAAAGCCTTAACAGAGAT
>CAZSXI010000063.1:3596-9391 GCA_964611045.1 uncultured Cocleimonas sp.
TGGGTTACACAAAAGTAGAAATTGCCAACGTAGTAAAAACCTTTGGATTGTTTATGACAATTGTAGGAGGCTTCTTAGGAGGTTTATTATCAGTTCGCTTTGGTGTAATGAAAATACTCTTTTTAGGTGCATTACTTTCGGCTGTTACAAATTTAATGTTTATGTGGTTGGCACAAACCGGATACAACATGCCGATGCTTTATTTAGTAATTTCAGCAGATAATATTTCAGCAGGTCTTGCCAGTGCTGCTTTCATCGCTTTTTTATCTAGTCTTACTAATATTTCATTTACCGCAGTCCAGTATGCGATATTTAGTTCATTAATGACGTTGCTACCGAAGATACTGGGTGGATATTCAGGCACCATGGTCGATGGAATGGGTTATTCTAATTTCTTTTTATCAACGGCATTGATGGGAGTACCAGTATTAATACTTATTGTCTTTGCGGGTAAACATTTAGAGAGAAAATAGAAGAAAAAGTGTTTAGAAATGTATTATAAGTTATCCACCCCCCCTGTTTTTTGCTGTTTTGTATGAACAAAAGTGTAGAAATTAGCTACAAAACAGCAAAAAACAGGGGGGGTGGATAAATAATTCTCTTGTTTAAGACAGGTTTTAATTCGCAACTTATCAAAAAGATAGGTAAGTTCATCAAACTAAGGGTTTGATGAATAAAGTAATTAAAGATAAGCTCAAAAAAGGAAAATTCACAAACGTGAATAGGCTAGCTCTATTTGGACTAGCAATTAAGGAGAAATAAATGCAAGTTAGATCATCACTCACTAAAGTATTAGCACTAATGATGTTAGCAACACTGTCATTAACGGCTACTCAAACAGCAAGTGCGCGTTACAGCCAAAACCCAAAATTGGGAATTAATGTGGGTGATCTGGGTAAGCTTACCTCTTCAATTCCCTTTACCGATATATTTAAAAGCTCACGTGGCTGGTTTACATCGTGTGAATTTGATTGGAAAGCAGGACGGGCGATTGATCCTGGTTGTACGCGTAAAACCTCACTCAACACTCGTGAACAAGATATTTTACAACTTGATGGAAATGGCTGGGTAAGAGCCCTGCCCTCTGCTCAAGAACAACCTGTATTTACCAGTGTTACCAGCACGTGGCGTTTAACGGAGCATTTTCCAACAGGTCGTTATGTTGTACTTTATGATGGTGAAGGTACGATGAAAATCAGTGGTGACTTACGTATGGGTCAACAAACCCCTGGTCATATTGAATTTGATTTGTTATCACCTAAACGCAACTTGAAATTACAAATAACAAAAACGGACCCAAGAAGAAACGGCAACTACATTCGTAATATACGAATCGTCCCTAAGAAAAACGAATCAAACTATCAACGTCAAGTGTTTAATCCTGACTACCTTGCGCGTATCCGTGATCTGCATTCAATACGATTTATGCCTTGGTCAAACACAAGAGGAAATGTTGCTGAAAACTGGAATCAACGAGCAACCATAGGATCCGCTTTTTATACGGGAGATAATGGCGTACCAGCAGAACGTATGGTTGATTTAGCAAATGCAATTAATGCTGCGCCTTGGTTGAGCGTGCCTTACAAAGCGAATGATGAATACATACGTCAATACGCTAGAATGGTAAAAAAGCGTTTACGTAAAAATCAAAAAGTCTATATTGAATATTCCAATGAAGTTTGGAATAGCATCTTCCCTGCAGCAACTTATGCAGCAAGAAAGGCAGACTCTTTGTGGAAGTTTCCCTATCCAAAAGTGCCAGCAGGCAAACGACGCGTTTTGTTATCAGCAAACTGGTATGCAAAACGTAGTGTTGAAACTTGTAACATATTTAAGAAAGAATTTGGCGGACAACGCAATCGCGTGAAGTGTGTGGTTGGTTCGCTCAACTCCGTACCTTGGGTTGGCAAAGAAATATTAGATTGCCCACTGTGGAAAGAAGCAAACGGCTGTGGTCGCCATATAGATGCTTATGGAATTGGCCCATACTTTGGTGACTATATTGCTCGTAAAGAAAATCGTGCAACCGTAAAAAGTTGGACACGCAATGCCGATGGCGGTAAGTCTCGTTTATTCCAAGAGATTCTACACGGTGGAATGATTGCAAATGGCCCAAAAGGCGGATCGATGATGCGCTTGCGAGATCAGATTTATTCGAATAAAAAGTTGGCAGATAAATACGGTTTAGAACTGTTAGCGTATGAAGCTGGTCAGCACCTTATTCGATACGATCCACCCCATACTGTAGAAGACCCAGCGGTGCTAAATTTATTTATGAGTGTGCAAAAAGATCCACGCATGAAACAAGCCTATCAGCAATACTTAAAAACATGGGAGCAAGGTGGTGGTGGGCTAATGATGCATTTTTACGGTATTGGTCAACCAGAACCTAAAAACTTTTTTGGCATGTTAGATCATCTGCATCAACCAACCACACCAAAATTCCAAGCACTTATGGATTACTTGGGTAGCCCATCTACCTATGTTCCGCCACAGCGTAAAGCTTATGTGGCTCCGCCCGTACAAGCACCAGCGGTGAAAAAAACAAAAGCTCCAGTACCAAGACAGCAACAAGCAAAAGCTAGTAATGCATGGGATGGTTTTTTGAAGCCTGCAGTTCAGCAGCCTCAAGTTACAAAAGCCCCTATTATTGCAGCCCCAAGAGTATCAAACCGTGGTGGTGTATTTAGTGGTGTAGGTGTAAAGGGTTGGACGATGCAAGGTAACACAGCAACATCGCCACCAATAACACTAAAACATGGCGCACAAAATAAGTTTTCAATACTATGGCGCTTAGAAAATGTGGGGCGCTCACAAGGTGAGTTTTTCCGAATTTATGTAATAGACAGTAAAGGTGGTAGAAAAGTTATACTGAATCAACCCGCAGGTGATTTAGCTCAAGTGGGTAATTTTGATCAACTCTTTGAAGATGGTTTTAATCGCTATGTAGGGTCGCCTATTCGTGTGATGTTGGAAACAAGCCCTAGACTAAAAGCCGTCGTAGAAAAAATAACTTTTTAGAGTCTTTAATTTGCCACCCCCTATTCATAGCGATATTGTATTTAGATTAATTAAATACAAAACAGCAAAAAACAGGGGGGGTGGTCAAATTAAAAGATTAAATAAGCCCGAAAAACACCACATTAGTGAAATGAGGCATTTCACGCTATAATGCGCGGCTTTTTAGGATTTAAGGTAATACAAGATGCCTAAACCAATTATTGGTGTAGTAATGGGAAGCAATAGCGATTGGCACATAATGTCAAAAGCGGTTGAACAACTCGAGGCCTTTGGCATTCCACATGAATACAAAGTTGTATCAGCGCACCGAACACCTGACTTATTGTTTGAATATGCGAGTACCGCAAAAGAGCGCGGTTTAAAATGCATCATTGCAGGCGCAGGTGGTGCGGCGCATTTACCCGGAATGCTTGCATCAAAAACCCTCATTCCTATACTTGGCGTGCCTGTTCCTTCAAAGCACTTAAAAGGAATTGATTCACTACATTCTATTGTTCAGATGCCTGCAGGTATTCCTGTTGCAACTTTTGCAATTGGCGAGGCTGGCGCAACAAACGCAGCATTATTTGCTATATCGGCATTGGCTAACAATGATGTTGAATTGGTAAAAAAGTTAGAAGCTTTCCGTGAAACACAAAAACAGACAGCGATGAATATGTCGTTACCTCCAGAATAGGTTATTCCAAAAGATGCTTTTACCAGGTTCAACATTAGGTATGCTCGGTGGCGGACAACTCGGCAGATTATTCGCTTTATCTGCAAGATCATTGGGCTATAAAGTAATAGTAGTTGAACCAGATCCAACAAGCCCAGCAGGGCAAGTAGCAGATGAACATATTGTTGCTGCTTATGATGATGAGAAAGCTTTAGAGCAACTAAGCAAAGCCTGTGATGTTATCACTACTGAATTTGAAAATATTCCAGCTGATGTTTTACGAAAACTAAGCGAATCATGCCTTGTTTATCCACCTGCAGATGCTCTAGAAAAAGCACAAGATCGTATCGTAGAAAAAGCCTTCATACTTTCATGCGGTTTATTGCCCGTACCCTATGGTGTTATCACTACAAAGTCCGACATTGTCAAAGCAGTGAGTGAAATAACATTCCCTGCTATATTAAAAACAGCTCGCTTTGGTTATGACGGAAAAGGTCAACAAACAATCAATAGTGCAGAAGAAGTTGAAGCTGCGTTTATGGCAACCAACCAAGTAGATTGTGTACTAGAGCAACGTGTTGATTTGGAATGTGAGGTTTCTGTTATTTTAGGTAGGAACGAAAGTGGTGAATCACAATGCTTCCCTGTAGCAGAAAATATTCACGTTGATGGCATATTGCACCAGACACGAGTGCCAGCAAATATCAGCGATGATCTTGCAAAATCAGCACAAGCTGCAGCGATTAGAATGGCAGATAAATTAGGCTATGTTGGTGTGATGGCAGTTGAGTTTTTTGTTACTAAAGAAGGCGAGTTATTGGTGAATGAAATGGCACCCAGAACACACAATAGCGGTCACTACACAGTAGATGCTTGTGTCACGTCACAATTTGAACAACAAGTAAGAATGGTGTGCGATTTACCCTTTGGTGACTCACGTTTATTAACCCCTGTTGTAATGACCAACCTATTGGGCGATGTTTGGGGCGATGAAACACAAATAAAAAAGGGCTCACAACCAAAATGGCAAGAGTTATTGCAAAGTGGTTCAAGCAAGCTACACTTATACGGTAAGCATGAAGCACGTATTGGCAGAAAGATGGGACATTTTTGTACGCTTGCTGATGATTTAGTCGTAGCAAAGAAGGAAGCAAATACAGTATTTAGCAAATTATCGAGCTAAACAAATAAAACTAGGAGAAGATTTATGGATATAGCAGTATTAACAAAAGCACATTCAGGTATGGCCTATTTGGTACTGCTTATTTATGTGGTTAGAGGCGTTATGATGTTGGCTAACTCGACTAAAACAAACTCTCGTGGAATATTAGCGGTTACATCGGTCGTAACGTTGGTGCTATTTGGTATGGGTGTGTATTTATCACTGGCTAAACAACTATCGTTTGCAGATGGTTTTGTTCTTACCAAAATAATGGGCTTATTATTATTTGTAGCTTTTGGTGTTGTTGCTTTAAAACAAGGTTTGTCAAAACCCATAGCTAGTATTCTTTGGTTATTAGGCTTAGCAGCTTTTGGTTATACCTATCTAATTGCAACGCATAAGCTTGCTCCTCTTTTTTAACCAAGCTTTGCAATGGTTTTGATCAAGCGTAATTAAAATGTTAGATAAAAAACAACTCGATGAATATCGCCAAGATATAAAATTCACCGTAAAACTCTGTGATGAAACACTAAGCTTCACCAGCACATGGGGAATATTCTCACCACGCGGGATAGATGACGGTACCGAGTTGTTGCTGAAATACATAAAAATAAACCCCGATGACGATTGTTTTGATCTTGGCTGTGGCTATGGCCCAATAGGGTTAACACTTGCAAAGCTTGCACCCAATGGTGAAACACTACTTGTCGATAAAGATTTTATGGCAGTGGAATACAGTAATAAAAATGCCAAACTAAACAATATCAACAATGCTAAAGCGATTTTAAGTAATGGCTTTCAACATGTAGAATCCAATAAACGCTTTAATGTCATTGTCTCTAATGTTCCTGCAAAAGTGGGCAAAGAAATGATGTCTTTAATGTTGCATGACGCACATCAACATTTAAAAGCCGATGGAAAGCTATACTTAGTCACCGTAAATGGCTTGCGCCAGTA
>CAZSXI010000064.1:0-9367 GCA_964611045.1 uncultured Cocleimonas sp.
GCTGAGAAACCCACACGTTTCATTAGAGGGATAGTAAACGTACCCGTGGTTACAACATTTGAGATTGATGACCCTGAAATCAAACCCGTCAATGCTGATGCAACAACGGCGGCGATACCTGGCCCCCCTTTAAATTTACCTAACAGGCTGAATGCCACCAAGATAAAGTAGTTACCTGCCCCTGCTCGTTCAAGCAAAGAACCAAATAAAACAAAGAGGAAAACCATGCTGGTAGAAACACCCAAGGCAACACCAAAGACGCCTTCTTGTGTAATCCAGAAATGACTCATGGCACGTCCAAACGATGCACCTTTCCACGCCATAACATCGGGCGCTAAATGACCAAAGAACACATACGCTAAGAATACCATCGCGATAATCATTAGCGGTGGACCAAGCGCACGACGCGCTCCCTCAAGCACTAAAACAATTCCAATACCTGACACAACTAAGTCTAATGTTGTTGGCAATCCGGGACGATCTGCTAGCTCTCTGGCGAATGCCCAGAGATATAAAGTAACGAGAACAGCGACTATTGCCATTATCCAATCCTGTATGGGGATTCGGTCACGCGGAGACCCTTTAAGCGCAGGATAGGCAAGGAAACCTAAGAACATGGCAAAAGCCAAATGTATTGATCGTGTTCCCGTGTTGTTTAGCACAGGAATAATATCAGGAATCATGTAAGGAAATGGAGAAGCTATCCATAGTTGAAATAGCGACCATGCAAAGGCCACCCATAACATCAATTTACCGACTCCGCCTGCGGGGCTTCTTGCTCCCGTATCGTTTTCGGCAATCATTTCCTGTAACTTTGAGTCATCTATCTCAAAATCATCAGCCTTACTTTTAGCGCTCTCAGCCATACTATCTCCTTATTTCAATACTGTTTTGGTAAGCCTCCGCTTACCTTCTTATCTATTCTTTATAAAAATAGATAAGAAGAAAAACGTGGATATTGCAGATATAAAAAAAGCGAGGCAGATGCCTCGCTTTTTTAAAACACAGATTACTTAATCAAACCTGCTTCTTTGTAGTACTTCATTGCACCTGCGTGTAATGGAGCTGAAAGAGATGATGAAACCATTTCAGTTTTCTTTAAGTTTTTAAACGCGGGATGAAGCTTTCTAAAATCATCAAAGTTTTCAAATACCGCTTTAACCACTTCATAAATTACCTTCTCAGGTACTTTAGCAGAAGATACGAATGTTGCACCAACACCCATTGTCTTTGCCGCTTCTGGGTTACCTGTGTACATGCCTGCTGGTATTGACGCATAACGGTAGTAAGAGTTCTCTTTTACTAGCTTATCAACTGCTGGGCCATGTATATCAGCAATTTTAGCGTCACACGTTGTTGTTGTTTCTTTGATTAAGCCAGCTGGATGGCCCACAAGAATGAAGTAAGCATCAATCTTGTTATCACATAATGCCTGACCCATTTCTGATGACTTTAGCTCTGCAGCCAATTTAAGATCGTCACGGCTCATGCCGAATGCTTTTTCAATAACATCATATGTTGCTACTGTACCTGAACCTGGCTGACCAACATTTACACGCTTGCCTTTAAGGTCGCCAAAGTTTTTGATACCCGACTCTGCACGCACAACTAATGTCGCGGGCTCTGCATGTACTGAGAATACCGCCCGAAGATCTTTAAACGCACCAGCATCTTTAAACTTAGACGTACCGTTGTAAGCATGATACTGCCAATCAGATTGAGCAACACCCATCTCTAACTCGCCTGCACGAATTGCATTGATATTAAATACTGATCCGCCGGTTGATTCTACCGAACAACGAATACCGGTCTTCTTACGATTTTTATTGACCAAACGACAAATCGCACCACCTGTTGGATAATAAACACCTGTAACACCGCCTGTACCGATTGATACGTATGTGGTTTCTGCAGCCATTGCTGGCGTAGAAAGCGTTGCGCTTAGTAACAGACCTGCTGTTGCTATAGCTGTTGTAATTTGTTTTTTCATTTTGGTAACTTCCTCCAAGGGATTTATTTAAACAGTCAGAACAAATGTTCTTCCATCCACCTGTTATAGGAGAGCATTTAAGATTCTGCAAGGTATATTTATAATTATAATTAAACTGCAGCACATCAGATTAAAAAGGCTTTTCTGTACTTTGATAAGTCTTGTCGTTATGCTTCCAACACCATGACAAATTCCGTAAATATAACAAACGTAACCTATGTATTCTCCCACACAACTTTGCTCGAAGCGTTAAAGGAGTGGGAATTAGAACAGGTAGAACACTACCCTAACCAAGAAGAACGCATACAGATTACAACCGTAGCAATGCAACACTTTTTTCGTTCACAGCAAGTTAAAGACCATAAAATGATCGTATCAGGTGAACCGAATGATATCGTGATTGAAATGCCTGTTTCAATTTTTGATTCGAAGTCAAGCACTGAAGAAACGTAGTAAAACTAGCCCTAGCAAAAAGCAATACACGGCATAACGCATTATCATTATTTTTTTAAAGCTTTCTGGTATCAGTTTCTCTGTAGAAGGAAAGAAATATCGTGCTAAGCCGATAACAAAAGTTGAAATTCCCGCCAATATGAGTAAAACACCGATTGTAGCTATCATTTATTACCTTTAAACATCTTATTATTATGTCCACCTCCCCCTTTTTTTGACGATTTGTACATTATTTAAAGTACAAATCGTCAAAAAAAGGGGGAGGTGGACTTAAAAAACCATGAAATGCCATCATTCCAACTTAGTTTTCTCTAAAAACATGAGGGAATAACATGACTTACCTCATTAATGATTCAACAAGCGCCCACCATCCACAGGAATCACATGCCCCGTGATGTAATCGGCATCTTTTATCAGAAATAAAACTGCTTTGGCTATATCTTCTGGCATCCCTTCTCTTTTTAAACAAGTTTTTTCTAATAAGGCTTGGTGCTCAGCTTTCATTTCTGCCGTTTCATTTATCGGCCAGAGTATTGCGCCAGGGGCAACACCGTTTACGCGAACATCAGGGCCTAATTCTCTTGCTAGCGATTGCGTCATCATCAACAAACCCGCCTTTGCCGAGCTATAAACAGAATGACTCTTTAAGGGACGAAAACCATGCACGTCAATCATATTAACAATACAGCCTTTATTGTTTACGAGATGCGGAGCAACAGCTTGAGATAAAAACAGCGGTGCTTTTAGATTACTGCCCATTAAATTATCCCAATGTGCTTCGGTAATTTCACCCACGGGGGTGGGGAAGAAAGTGGACGCATTATTGACTAAAATATCCAAACGCCCTGCTTGTTTTATGATGGCATCGACCATTTTAGGTAATGCTTCTGTATTGGTTAAATCTGCTTGTTGTAAAAAGCACGATTTATCTCTAATACTATTAAGCTTTGCCGCTAACTTTATCGCATCCTCGGATGAAGTTCGATAATGAACGATCACAGTTGCGCCTGCTTCATGTAGAATTTCGACAGTCGTCGCGCCAATGCGCCGAGCTGCTCCTGTGACTAAAGCGACTTTACCTTTTAAATTTTGCATGTACTATTCCAGACGTATGAACGATATAAACATTATGAACAACCATCAACAAAGTTTACCAGAACCTTCAAGTGATGCCTTGCAACATAGCCAAAAACTTATTGGGTGTATTCGTGATGAAATTAAGAAAAAAAACGGCTGTATTACCTTTCGACGTTATATGGAAATGGCATTATACGAGCCTTCATTGGGTTATTATGTTGCGGGTGCACACAAGATTGGGGAGCAAGGGGACTTTATCACTGCGCCAGAAGTCTCTCCCCTATTTTCACAATGTATTGCCGAGCAATGTAAAGAGATACTTCTAGAAACCAAAGGTGATCTACTTGAACTCGGCGCCGGTATTGGCACTATGGCGACGGATATTTTGTTAGCCTTAGAAACCGCAGACTGCTTACCCGAGCACTATTATATTCTCGACCTTAGCCCCGACTTAAAGCAACGCCAGAAAGAAACTATCGAGAGTCGCGCGCCACATTTATTAAAACACGTAACTTGGTTGTCGCAATTACCCAAAATCTTTACCGGCATCATTCTCGGCAATGAAGTGTTAGATGCCATGCCTGTGGATGTTTTTACCCAGCAAGGTAACACCGTATTTGAACATCACGTTATCTGGGAAGGTGGTCAACTTCGTGAGCAACTGCAAAAAGCGGATGATGATTTTAACGATAAAGTTTTGGCATTGAATAT
Source organism: uncultured Cocleimonas sp. (assembly GCA_964611045.1). Classification (GTDB taxonomy): domain Bacteria; phylum Pseudomonadota; class Gammaproteobacteria; order Thiotrichales; family Thiotrichaceae; genus Cocleimonas. The sequence goes on from CAZSXI010000064.1 coordinate 4,232, forward strand.
ACCGAGCGAAGCCACACCCTACACCTCTGAAATGAACCCTAATTTAGCTGGTTGGTTTAAAACCATTGCTGATTGTTTACATGAAGGTGTCATTTTACTGGCGGATTACGGCTATCCACGAAAAGAATATTACTTTAATGAGCGCAACAAAGGCACGCTGATTTGCCATTATCAGCACTTAGTCAATGAAGCCCCTCTGCATTACACCGGTTTACAAGATATAACCGCGAGTGTTGATTTTACTGCAGTTGCCGAAGCAGCCGATGACGCTAGTTTGACGGTAGCTGGCTTTACCTCACAAGCTACTTTTTTAAGTAATAGCGGTTTGGAAGCTTTGTTTATGAGCGCACTGGATAAAAAATCCGTAGATCAAAATAAAGAGTATCAATACAAACTTGCTCAACAAGTTCGTACCTTAAGCCTTCCTGCTGAAATGGGGGAACGCTTTAAGTTTATTGCACTAAGCAAAAATTATAAAAAACCTCTCAAAGGTTTTTCAAAGCTGGATCAACGAATTAGGTTATAACTCCTAATAGAGATTTCTAAAAAAGAAATTAGCAAATATCAACAACCTGTCTGCTGTTTTCATACATTGGGTATAAAACCGTTTCTTCTCGGCCTATTCGTTCTTGAAGGATCACCCCTAATTGGCAAAATTCATCTAGAAAACCTACGACAGTATTATCATTCACAGGAAGAAACCTACTTTGATTAAGAATCGTAAAAAATTCCATTGAAATATTTTTCATCTCAGCACTAAATTCTATTGCTACTCTTCGCTCAATCTCACTTCGGCTACCTGCTAGCGCTTTCATGAATGTGTATAGCTCTTCTTCCTCATTGAAGTGATCAAAACATTTCTTAGAAAATTGTGAGAGCAGCAAAGGCAAAATTATGTAATCTTTATCCTTTGCACCACTCATGATAGCTTCATAGATAGAGAGTATTTCTTGATGATCTTTTTTAAAGTTATCAACAAGCCCATATTTATAACCTGGTAAGTTTACTGTCTTCTTTGCTTGTTTTGCAGAAGTTGCTTTAGTATCTTTAACATCATCTGGATTGCGTTTACCAGCAATCTCTTTTATCAACGCTTCTTTTATTCCCGATATATCTATCTCTTTCAATAAAGTTTCTTTTACTTCATCAACTAAAGTCTCCTTTAACTTAGATATATCAATCTCTTTCAAAAGAGCTTCTTTTATCGAATTTATATCTATATCTCTAAGAAAAAAGCTTTTTTGATCTTTCATTTCTTCTTTCTTTAATGTTTTTACAGACAGTTTTTGCGAAGGTGGCTTTTCAAGCGTTGCATTTTCATCAGACATGACAAATATTTCTCATTTGGATTTTTATAATTATTACTATATATTCAAACAGTTGACTTATTCTAACATAACTTAGCATGCTCCCCACGACCACCCATCTGAATATGTTTCTAATTTTATGCTAAAAAACTTTTCAATCAGACGGTTTATAAATCAAACATTCACTAAAAAGTAGTAAACTAACCCCATGAAAATTCAATGGTTCCCTGGCCACATGTATAAGGCCAGCAAAGAAGTCGAAGAGAAGCTTTCTGAAATGGACATGCTCATCGAAGTCCTCGACACTCGCATTCCTTTTAGCAGCGAAAATCCCATGATTGCTTCGATTCGTGGTGATAAACCCTGCCTGAAAATCTTTAATAAAACTGACCTTGCTGACCCGCAACTCACACAGGAGTGGCAAGAATATTATGAGCAAGACAAAGGCATCAAAACGCTCACCATCAGCCGTGATGAACCTGAGAAGATAAAACAGATTTCAACAATTTGTCGCAAAATGATTACGCGTAGTGATGCTCGTGTGAAAGAAATTCACGCCATGATTGTGGGTATTCCTAATGTTGGAAAATCTACAATCATCAATATCCTCACGGGTAGGACCATTGCTAAAACAGGCAATGAAGCTGCCGTAACACGCCAGCAACAACGCATTAAAATAGCCGACGACATTGTGCTTTTTGATACACCCGGTATGTTATGGGGCAATATTGAAAATGAACACTCAGGCTATCGTTTAGCTGCAACAGGTGCGATCAAAGATACGGCTTTTGACAATGATGATGTCGCGTTTTATTTGGCTGAATATCTTATCCAGTTTTACCCCGAGCGCTTGGTAGAACGCTACCAGCTAGAGAGTTCTCCACAAACAGAAATAGAATTGATAGAAGCAATAGGTAAACTAAGAGGCTGTTTACGCAAAGGCGGTCAAGTCGAGCTGGATAAAGCCTGTAAAATACTCATCAATGAATATCGCCTAGGAATGCTCGGTGCAATCACGCTAGAAACACCTGAAATGACCATTAAAGAAATGGAAAAAGTGGTTTATGAGCGTGAGAAGAAAGTCGTCGACGCTAAAGCGAATAAGGCTGAGCGGAGGAAGCGGTGGAAGAAAAATCGCAAGTAGCTAACTCACATACGTCGCTAAAAAGGCTTAACCACCACCATAATCAAAATAACCATGGTCAGAATCAACGGCAATTCATTCATCCAGCGATAAAACACACCCGAGTTATTCAAACTCCCTTTTTGCATTTCTTTCATACGTGCTTTTGTCCAAAGATGATAAACCAGCATCAAGCCTACAAATGCTATTTTTACGTGCAACCAACCACCTGAAAAACCATAGGCCAACCAAAGCCATAAGCCTGTCCCTATCGCCAACATCATCATTATGGTCATAAAACCGTAGAGCTTGCGTGCCATGATTGCTAGACGATCAACTTGCTCACCTGCTTTTTGACCTTCTACAAAATGTACAAAAATACGGGGTAAATAAAAGATACCTGCCATCCATGACATGACGAAAAGTATGTGAAAGGCTTTTAACCACAACATAAAAAGAACTCGCTATAAATATTGTGTAGAATCATACCGTAAATTATTAGAAGTAGAACTATTCAAAGGTAACTCTCTTGACTGATACCATATTCTGGCATGATTACGAAACTTGGGGCGTAGACCCACGCCGTGATCGCGCTGCGCAATTTGCAGGCATCCGTACCAACTTAGATTTAGAAGTGGTGGGTGAGCCTGTGATGTTTTATTGCAAACCTACCACTGATTTTTTACCTCACCCCGATGCGGTACGCGTCACAGGTATCGCACCACAGTTAGCGAACAAAGAAGGTGTGAATGAGGCTGAATTTTTTGGGCGTATTAATGAGATTTTCTCGGTACCCAAAACCTGTGGCGCAGGCTATAACAGCATCCGTTTTGATGATGAAGTCACACGTTTTGGATTTTACCGAAACTTTATCGACCCCTATGCACGTGAATGGCAAAACGGCAACACCCGTTGGGATATTCTTGATTTGGTACGCATGACCTATGCGCTACGACCCGAAGGCATTAACTGGCCAGACCGTGAAGATGAGGAAGGCGTGCCAAGTTTCAGGTTGGAACATTTAACCAAAGCAAACAACATCGAGCAAGAAGGCGCACACGATGCTCTCGTCGATGTGAAAGCGACCATCGACATCGCACGACTGATTAAAACTAAGCAACCACGTTTGTACGATTACTTTTTTAATCTGCGCATTAAAAACAACGTCGCGCCCATGCTCAATACCAATATTGAACTGACACAACGCAAAACCATGTTACACGTTTCAGGCATGTTTCCTGCCACACAGGGTTGTATCTCGCCCATCGTTCCTCTGATGGTCCACCCTGTCAATAAAAATGAAATCATCTGCTACGACCTTCGCCATGATCCAAGTGCCATGCTAGCAATGAGCGTTGATGAAATTATCGAAAACCTTTACAAGCCACGTACCGAGCGTGATGAATCACATCAATATATCGCCCTAAAAGGCATACACATCAACAAATCCCCAGCCCTTTCACCACCCAAAACTTTAACGGATGAATTAGCGGAACGCTGGGAAATTAACTGGCAAAAAATTGAAACGAACAAACAAAGGTTATTAAGCGATGACACATTAGTCAGGCGCTTAGAAGAGATGTACAGTCGTAAGCGAGAGCAGAAAGAAAATGATGCTGATTCAGACTTATACGGTGGATTCATCAGCAACGATGACCGCAAACTATGCAATCAAGTTTTAACATCATCACCTGAAAAATTAGCATCTTGGACACCACAATTCAAATCCACTCGCTTGCAAACACTCTACCCACGTTATCGCGCGCGCAACTGGTTAGAAACATTAACTGAAGCCGAACAAAAACAGTGGAAATCATTCTGCCAAGCCCGTTTGATTGATGGTGAGTTTGATTGCCCATTAACTGCTGACCAGTTCCAACAGCGTTTAGAAGAGCTTTCACTCGAGGATTTAAGCGAACGCGAGCATAAAGCACTCGGTGAACTCGTCACATGGGTGCAAGGATTTATGTAGAGCTAAAGTTGTAATTGCTTAAAAAAACAACCACAAGGACTAATTCCTCCTGATAAAGGGTGATTTTACCCGCCATAAAACATTATATAATTAGCCGTAGGACAATAAAAAAAGAGAACCGTGACCTATGCACAATGCTGACACTACATCATTTAATTGGGAATATAAAGCATACGAAAAGTTTGGATATACTCTACAAAATCTTAAACACGATTATCATAATATGGATTTATTTAGTGATGCATCACTCATTAAACTCCTAAATACTTACCCACGTGAATGGCTACAATGTTTCACTATGGGCTATAACCCAGAAGACTATACAGAATGGAAGGCCGTTCATATTGCAGATAGCACGGGGAAAGAAATACTAGAAGCCGTTAAAAAAGGTGGCTTTTGGATCAATATCATAAACATTGATAAAGGTAATAAGAAAATCGCAGATATCATTGATGGCATCTACTAAAAACTCAATAAAAAGTCTCCTTTTCTAAAGACCGCTAAAGCGGGTTATAGCGCACTGTTGCTATCATCACCAGGAATCCAAGTTTATTATCACGTAGATGCCGAAGCAAATATGCTTTGGCACATGCGAGGACAAAAGAAAGTTTGGGTTTACCCTCGAAATGAAACCTTTTCGCCACAACATGAATTAGAAAAAGTTGTCGCACACGAAAGAGATGAAGATCTAACGTACAAAAAAGAATACGACAAGCACGCTAAATTCTATGAGA
>CAZSXI010000065.1:0-5164 GCA_964611045.1 uncultured Cocleimonas sp.
AATGCTTCTCTTAATTTGTTTGAAATTCATACTTATCTGACTGAAATCCAAGTCACTAAAGAGTGTGACTACATTGGCAAACGCCTTAAAAGTTTACCGATGTTTGAAGGGGTTGACCGAATTGAGATACTGGGCGTGGCAAAACCGAATGGTTATGTGCGTAATGTAAACCTGACTTATAAAGTTAAAGAAGATGATATTTTAATCATCCGCGCTGACCCGAGTGAACTACAGCCATTTTTGAGCAAAGGTGGGTTGGAGTTATTAAATTCTGCCACGCATATTTTTGAAGAGCCAGATCACCACACCACCATGTTAATGGAAGGGGTTATCACGCAAGATTCCCCCTTAGTAGAGCGAGATATTCGCTATCTCAGGCGTTTATCAGGACGCTCAGTAGCCTTGGTAGGTTTAGCGCGAGAAGGGGAACAGGTTGTAAGACGATTGCGCCGACAAATATTTAAAGTAGGGGACGTGCTACTCATGCAAGGGCATGAAGAAACCATTGATGAGCAGTTTGCCCAGCTTGGTTTATTGCCTCTTGCGAATCGTCCATTAGAGCTTGATAGACAACGTAAGGTAGGCATTGCTCTTTCTGTTTTTATTGGGGCAATCGTGCTTGCTATGACAAATATCGTGTCATTACCCATCGCCTTTATTCTGGCAATTATGGTTTATATTTTGACGGGAATTATTCGTGTACGCGAGATCTACGAGCAGATTGATTGGGCGGTGATTATCTTGTTGGCGGCGATGATACCTGTGGGGCATGCGCTTGAAACCACACAAACAACCGCATGGCTGGCTGATTCAATGCTAGAAATTGTGGGGATTGAATCGCCCGTGTTGATTTTAACCTTAGTTTTGATTATTACGATGTTGTTATCTAGCGTGGTTAATAATGCCGCGACGGCATTGGTGATGGCACCGATTGCGGTGGCAGCTGCGCAAGCGATGAATGTGAATATTGATGCTTATTTGATGGCGGTGGCAGTGGGTGCATCGTGTGCATTTTTAACACCTGTTGGGCACCAATCGAATACTTTGGTGATGGGGCCAGGTGGTTATCAGTTTGGAGATTATTGGCGGATGGGATTGCCGTTGGAGATTTTAATTGTGATGGTGAGTGTTCCTCTAATATTATTTGTTTGGCCTTTAGTCCCCTAGCAGGGGAGGGTTAATGCTGTTGATTTAAGCCGTAAATTATTGTTTTTTATAACTGTAGCTTGTCTATCCTCAGCCCGTCATTGCGGTGAAGACCGCAATCCACGGTTGAAGCATCGTCCTATTATAAATGGATACTGGCATTCGCCAGTATGACGAAGTTTTGAGGGAGAAAGAGTTTAAAGCTAAAGTGCGTCTTCTAACTTTAGCAAAAACTCCTTACGCCAAAGCTTCCCACCATACCCTGTCAGTGAGCCATCTTTACCAATTACTCGATGACAAGGAATAAGTATCGATAATTTATTACTGTGATTCGCCCCAGCAACCGCGCGCACGGCTTTGGGATTATTAATGGCATTGGCTTGGTCTTGATAAGAGCGTGTTTCGCCGTAGGGAATTTTTAGTAGCGCACTCCAAGATTGTTGTTGAAAATCTGTGCCCTTAAAGTCTAGTGGGACATCAAAAGTTTGGCGTGAACCTGCAAAATACTCTTCTAGCTCAATTTTTAGTTGATTGAATAAGGCAGATTCTCCTGTTTCGAGTTTGCTGGCGCGTGTTTTTTCTAAATGAGCGATTTGTTTTGCCAATCTGGCTTCCACATCCATAAATTCAAATAAACAAATGCCTTTTGATGTGGCACCCGCGAGCATATTGCCTACAGGTGTCTTAATTTTGATTGATTTGAGTATTTTCATGGGTTTTTTGTCTATTTTTTGTATTTTTTTGTCTTTTTTAAGTCCACCCCCCTTCTTTTTTGCCGTTTTGTATTCTAAATGAATTACAAATCGGCAAAATAAAGGGGGGGTGGATAATAAAATAGCTTAAATTATGATGTTTTTGAGTTCGTCCTATTAGATTTCTGTCAAATTCAAATACATCTCGCCAAATATAAGCTGGCTGACCGTTAAAAACTCTTCCTCTAAGTTACTATCATGCATTTTTTCGCTTCGGTGCAGTAGCCAGTGTTCAAATTTATCTTTTTCACCTGTGTTTTGGTTGCCACCGTGCCATGCGGTTGTCGTATTCTTTCTATTTTCTACTCCTTTGTCTTTGTACATCGAAAAAGCTGTCTTGGGGTAGAATTTTAGAGGGAAGTGTAAGCCCTCCCAATAAAAGTGTAGTAGCTCTTCAAGAATTTCGTTAGCATTTACAATGGCAGAGAGTGTGAATTTCAGGTCGGGTGAATAAAAGGTAGTGGGGTTCGCTTCTTGAGTATTTAAAGCTAAATGCATAATCCACAAACCGATGTAATCACGAAAATAGGGTGTGGTGACTTGTTGAACTACTCGGCCTGTTTTTGTGAGATTGTCTAGCTTTCCTTGTAATTGAAAATCCCCCAAACTTAGTGAAAAGTGCTGAGACTCTTTTGGCTCAAGGTCTGGCAGTTGTGCTTGAAAAGCTTCAATCGTATGCTTTTCATTACTGTAAATGGCATCGCCAATCTCGCCATAAGGGAGCAAGCCTTTTGCGCGCGCGATTAACTGAGCATCCTTTGATATACCATCATTGCAAGGCATGATTAATGCTCTTATCTCACGATCTTTAAAAGATTCAAGCTCAAAAGGTTCACGAATGGCTAGGCTAATATCATCGTCAAAGGTTTGGATGGAGAAGCGTTGCTGTAGAAAGCTCTTTGCGGGGTTTTGATAGAATTTTATTAGCGCATCTAGCGTGATAATTTTGTGCGTGTCATCAAGCTCATCGAGGCGTTTTGTGATGAATACTTCTGATGGTGCTTCTGATTTGTCATCAGTATGAAGTTTTAAGTATTCATTAGCATAAGAAAATAAGGTGCTATCGCCACTAAAATAACGTGGGCTAAAAGCTTGTAAAGGATGTTTGCAAATAAAGCTTTCAGGCTTCTCGCCCGTATAAATTGCTAGCGTGTCGAGTAGCTCACTGACCAAAACAGAAGGGGGAAGCGTGCTGTTATCGTGAACACTTTGCCCTGTAAAACTAATCATCAAACGACTGCGCGTGGCGAGTATTGATTCTAAAAATAAATAGCGATCTTCATCACGGCGTGAACGGTCTCCTCGGCGTGGTTGGTTTGCCATTAAATCAAAGCTGTGGCGTTTGTCTTGGCGCGGGAATTCGCCATCGTTCATGCCCATCAACGCGACTACTTTAAACGGCACGCTTCGCATAGGGACAAGAGCGCAGAAGGTGATGCCGTGGCCGAGATATTTTTCAGTGCCCGTTATTTTTTGTAGATTTTCTGTGAGCAGTTTTTGAAAAACTGCAAAGGATAGTTCTTGTGTAAAATTAGTCAGTAGCGTATTGCTTCTTATATTGTCTAGTGACTTTAAAATAAGCTGATTATCGCTAGTATCAGTAAATAGCTGAGCGATTAAAGCCTTGGTTTTATCCAGCCAATCAATGATCGAATGGCTTTGGTGATTCCATTGGTTTAGCCTAAAAATCGTATCCGTAAAACGCTTAAAATCAGCGAGGATGACTGCATCGCTACCTTCAATATCGTTGTAGGCTAATAACGGTAAATCGGGCTTTATGGCAGATTCAAAAAGGTATTCCGTGTTTTTATTAGTGTCATCGGGCGCTTCACCCAACGCATAGCCAAGCAGTAGCCTATCTAGTGCGTATTTCCATGTATGTTCATCGGTTGCTGGGAGATTCTCTTGTTTGCGCATATTGGCGCTGATACCCCAACGAATATTGGTGGCTTTTGCCAGTTTACGGCATTGAATGACTTGGCTTTCATCCAGATTAAATTGCGCGCGAATATCATCATAATCCAACAGCTCGAAAACAGATTCAACATCAAATCGAGTATCGCTGAGTAGTAATACTTTGCTCAATGCTTCAATCATATTAGATGCATTAAGCGGATTACGATCGGCAATACTGAAGGGCAGACTTTGCCGTGTATTTATATTGGCTGGACTAGAAAACACAGCTTCAATATAAGGCGCGTATTTTTCAATATCGGGCATCATCACAACGATGTCAGACGGTGCGAGCGTTGTGTTGGTATCTAATGCGTCAAGAATCTGATCGTGTAAAACTTCAACCTCACGCATGGCAGTGTGGCAGGCGTTAAAGGTGATTGAATCATCATTTTGGATTGATAGTTTTTCAGGGTATTCTAAATTAAAAATATCATCTTGCAGTTTGTTTAATAAGATTTTTTCTGGTTTCTCCTCGTTGTTGATGGCGTGTTTTTCGGACTGTGGCGTATTTAATAGCTGTTCAATAAAATCTCGCCCCTGCGTTCCCATTGATGCAAGCAAAGGGTTGCCCACATCGATATAGGCCTGCTTCTCAAGTGGGAGTTTGGCGCGTGTTTTTTCAGAAGCAATATCACCCCAATAAATATCTTCACAGGGGTTGATGGTGTAGATATGCACATCATTTTTTTTAGCTAACTCGCCCAATAAACCCAAATACCCGGGTGAAAGTGCCGACATGGAAAAGAAGGAAACACGCTCGGGAAAACTTGCGACATCAATCGCATCAAAATTGTTTTTAAACTGATCTTGCAAGGAGAGCCAGTGAGTGAGGTTTTTATCTTTTACGCATCTGTTCCAAAGGCGTGCTTGCCAGTTTGATGGTTCAACTTCGCCAGCCTCCCAGTCACGAATCCAATGACTGCGATAGAATAAATATTGATCTAATAATTGTGATACTTCGCTGGATAAATCCCATGTAGATGATTCATTTAATTCGTTATTGGTGTAAATATAATGTTGTATTTCAGGGTAGTCAGCAGGGTTGTCCGTCAGCTCTTGCATAATATGAAAGCGCAAAGCATCAGGTGAACACTCGCTTTGTTTGGATACATCAGGCGATACAATGCGCAATAACTTCCACATAAATTCAGCAGGGAAGAGCGCTTCCGTATTGGCGCTAATACCCGACAAATCTGCCACGTGCATCGACAAATAACGTGCCATTCCAGCATTTTGTACCACCAGTAACTCAGGTTCAAAAACGTTTCTTAATGGCGTGTTAGTGACACGTGCGTATTGAGTGGCAAGTT
>CAZSXI010000065.1:5264-9349 GCA_964611045.1 uncultured Cocleimonas sp.
TCAAAAACGTTTCTTAATGGCGTGTTAGTGACACGTGCGTATTGAGTGGCAAGTTGTTCGAGTTGGTTGCTGGTGTGTAGGTGAAGCATGAAAGGATGATAGCACTGGGGTGTTCATCTTCATATTGCACTTTTTAGAATTAATTGAATTTAAAGATTTACCCACGGACACACTTTTACGAATGTTTATTTAATAAAAAAAGGAGTCACTTATGAAAATTCAAGCGGTCGCATTAGCATCATTATTAACTATTAGCGCATCGGCAATGGCAGATACTGGCGTTTTTGTTGGGATTGTCTATAACTTTGGCGCCAAGTCTGATTTGGGGTTTTCTGTAAAACTGGTTTCTGATGATGCGGAGGATAAAGTGGTGGGCACACTAGGTGTTAGTTACTTTCCAAGCGCAACTTATAAGTTAGGCGCAGATATTGGTCTTGGTTACACCTATAAAAATGGGCTTGTTACGGCGGGTTATGACATCTTCAATAAGAAACCACAGTTCGGTATTGGTTATATGGATACCGAAGACTAGTTTTTCTGGCTGGCTATTTTAAGGTACTCAATCAAAGCTTTACGCTTTTCGTCATTAGGCACCATTTGCAAAGGCATTTTAGACCCCGGCACAATGTGCTGAGGGCCTTTGGAGAAAAGCGTGTCGATGGTTTCTGCATTCCAGATGACTCCAGATTTTTGAATCCCATCAGAAAAAACATAGCCTTTGAGCGTGCCTGCTTTACGTCCAAAAATATTATGCAAAGAGGGACCTGCGCGGTTTCTATCGCCTGCTTTTAAAGTGTGGCAAACACTGCATTTCCGCGCAAATTGTAGCTCACCAAGTTTCATGCCAGTTTTGACTTGGAAGCGTCTGGGTTTGTGTCCTTTCCAGAGGTTTTCATCATCATTCAAAGCGACTTTCCAATGTTTGACCTCATCATCCAATGAGCCGTAATAAAGCGATTTTCCATCACCGGTAAAGGCTAAAGCCCAAACAGGACCAAGAATCGTGCGTGTTTCGCCGATGGGTGACCAGTCTTTGATCTTCCATACACGAATCACACCGTCGTTTCCGCCAGTGGCGATTAAGCCGTGCTCTTTGGATACTGCTAAACCAAGTACAGGCTTTGAATGTGGGATGAGTATCTTGCTAATTTTGTCTGTTGCTAGTTCCACAATTTGAGCATCGCCATTGGTTGTGCCAAATACGATGTGTTTTTGATCTGGCAACCAACGCATGATATTGATTGGCCAGCCGTGAGAATGGATCACTTTGATAAAATCACCTGTTGTAGCATCCCAAGCGCGGATTTTCCCATCATATCCGCCTGAATAAACAATTTCATTATCGGCTGAAATCAAGGCAGTATTAACTACTTCGTTATGAACTTTTATTTTTTTAAGTGGTTTTTTAGCCTCTAAATCCCATAAGCGTATCGTGCCATCCCAGCTGGCGGATACGGCTATTCTAGCGTCATTAGAAACACTCAGTGAGACAACTTTGGCCGTATGCCCTTTAAACTCATGGAGTAATTTTTGGTTTTTGGTATCCCATAAATACAACGTTGCATCGTCGCCACTTGATAAGGCTTGATCACCAGAAGGCAAAAACTGCACTGCACTCACTGCGCCATTGTGTTTAATAAAGCGTTTAGTATTAGTAGGTTGTGATTTTTTTATATCCCAGAGCATGACGGCATAATCTAAACTTCCTGAAAGTGCGCTCTTTCCGTCGGGGCTTATAGAGACTGTGTTTACGGGGCCGCCGTGACCGACTAGGTTTTGTGGGTTTTTGTTGGCTTCGGTATTGGTGTCTGCATTTGCTATTGAGCTAAATGCTAGATGAAGAAAAGCTAGAGCAATGACTGAAATGTTTTTCATAGCTTTAATATATAGATCAAAACTCGAATGATTCCAAATTTTATGGCTATTAAAAGGAGTATTCCTCGCCTAAGCGAGGGCTCCTGCAGGAGTCCCAGATTAGGCTGGGAGGGCTCTTTATTATATTAAAAGATTGAAATGCGTTTAACCTTATGCCAAATGCGGTAGAATGCATCTTTATCTATATTTCCCCCTTTGTCCCATGAAAAAAGAACCTCAAAAAAGCGACTTCGCCTCGTTTTCATTCTCTACAAGCATATTTTCAGCTATTCAAGCCGCTGGCTATAAAGAGCCTACTAATGTGCAAGAAGAAACTATCCCAGCAGTCTTAGAAGGCAAGGATGTTTTAGCGCGCGCAGAAACAGGTTCGGGCAAGACGGCTGCGTTTGTATTGCCATTGCTCGAAGGTATTATCAGACGCAATATCAAGCTAAGCGCGATAATGAGCAAAAAAGGGCAGAACACAGATAACAGACACTTTAATAAAAAGAATGTAGTTGATGTTGTTGTGCTTGTGCCAACACGTGAGTTAGCCATCCAGATTCGTGAAGAGTTTGAGCGTTTTGCTGACGGTGTCGAGCCAAGAATAAAATGTTTGAGTGTTTACGGCGGCGTTAAAATCAATCCACAAATGTTGGCACTGCGAGGCGGTGCAGATGTTCTCATCTCAACACCGGGTCGATTATTAGATTTAGAGCGTAACAATGCGATTCTTCTTCACCAAGTACGCACATTAGTCGTCGATGAAGTTGATCGTTTAATGAAAGGCGATTTCGAAGAAGAAATTGATGCTATTTTTAAGTTGATGCCGAGCAAACGTCAAAACCTGATGTTTACCGCAACCTTTCCTCCGAGCATTCGTAAACTTGTTCGTAAAGTCATGAGCGAGCCAGAGATTATTAATGTCGATGATTTATACGACGATGTGGATATTACCCAGCGCGTTATCACCGTCAATCACGATAAGAAAAATGATCTACTCGCGCATCTGTTAAAAGAGAATGATTGGAAACAAGTATTGGTTTTTTGTAGTGCAAAACGCAGTTGTGACAATTTGGTTAAAAAGTTAGAAAAGCGTGATATTACCGCCGTCGCCATGCACGGTAATCTACAACAAAATGCCCGTGCACGCGCTTTGGCTGATTTTAAAGCAGGTAAAACGCGCGTGTTGATTGCGACTGATGTAGCAGGGCGCGGTATTGATATTGGTCAGTTACCTTGTGTAATCAACTACGAGCTACCACGCTCACCCAATGACTACACGCATCGCATCGGTCGTACCGGTCGCGCAGGCGAGCAGGGCACGGCAATATCGCTGATTTCTCACAATGAATACCAGCACTTTACGGTGATCGAAAAGCGCGTAGGGATTCGATTAGAGCGTGAACAAATCAAAGGTTTAGAAGCCGACAAAAATGCACCCGAAGCACCAAAACGTACCCAGCCTAAGAAAAAGACAAAAGGTAAAAAACGGAAAGTATTGGTTGATAAAAAAGAAGCCTCAAATAAGCAAAAACTAGAAACAAAACAAGAGCAAGATAGACAAGAATCTAAAGCGAAAAAAGAAAAGTTTAGAGAAAAAGCTATCGCTGAACGCAACGCAGACAAAGAAAAGCGTGCGAGTGATAAAGAGGCCGAATCATCAAAGCCAGCCTCAGGCTCTTTCTACGGTAAGCCACCTAAAGCCAGCACTGATAACTCAACGGCTGAGAAGTCCAGTTTTTACAAGTCCGCTTCTAGTGAGACTTCTTCTAGTAAACCCTCTTACAAAATGCCTGACAAAGTTCCTAGCGAAACTTCTAGTAAAGCCCCTAGTAAAACCCCTAGCAAGCCCAAGTCAGAACGCGTCACCTTTGACAGTGCGCCTAGCAATAAAGCACCCAAAGAAGATAAGCCAGCTTCGGGTGCATCGCTTTATACACGCAAACTGCCAAAGGATGGTGATGCGTGAGTGCTGAAGATAACAAGTTTTACAAAAGCAATATTGAAGACAGTGGTGTTGGAAAAGAGAGTATTGAAGAAAATAGCTTTGAAGAAAATAATATCGACAGCGTTGATGAAAGCAATACAGAAGACAACGAAGACTTACACTTATTCAAACGCGTAAAAGTCGGTAGAACCAATGTACTGCGTGTAGTAAAACGCCTACCCTTTGGCGCGTATTTATCCCCAGGCTCAAGCAAAGGCTTTGATGTAGAAGAAATCCTACT
>CAZSXI010000066.1:0-9315 GCA_964611045.1 uncultured Cocleimonas sp.
CTATTAGTGGTGCTATATCAGTAGTGATAGGGTTTTTCAGGGTTGACTAATTAACCAGAAGCCAAAATGATTGCTCAGATTGCTTCTAAAAGCCTCTAATTCAAGGCGGGGAAGTGAGCTTGCTACTGCAAGTGACCATTACCCAACGCAAAAGTAGAGGTTTTTAGGAGTGATATGAGCCGTCATTTTTCAAATACGGCTATAGATTCTACATGCGCCGTTTGCGGAAACATATCCATCACCCCTGCCCCCAGCAATGTATAGCCATGCGTATTAACCAGCTCGCCCGCATCACGCGCCAGCGTTGCAGGATGGCATGAAACATAAACTATTCTCTTCGCTTTTAGCTTTTTAAACAGCGCGATAATCTCTTTCGCGCCAGAGCGTGGCGGATCTAGCAAAATACAATCATATTGCTTTTTAAGCCACGGCTGTACGCGCAATGCTTGCTCTGTATCCATTAGGTTACACGCGTAATAGTCCGTGTTTTCAATACCATTAGCTTTTGCAGTTTCTTTGGCGCGGTTGACCATGACTAAGTCGCCTTCTACACCCGTTACGTGCTCGGCATTACGTGCAATCGGCAAGGTAAAATTACCTAAACCACAGAATAAATCCAACACGCGCTCTTTACCTGTAAGTTGTAATAACTCAACAGCACGAGGCACCATTTGACGATTGATACTGGTGTTTACTTGAAAGAAATCCTGAGGACCAAAATGTACTTTTGTCTCAAATTCAGGATGTTCATAGAATAAGTCAGCACCCTGTGTTTCGCTTGGTTCTGGGTAGATACGGTGAACCGTGGTTGGACCTTTGGGTTGTAGATAAACTTGGAAGTTATGTTCTTTTCCAAAAGCAATCCACAGCGCTACATCCTTCTCGGACAAGTCTTTTAGATGACGAACAATCAATGCAATATTCATTGTACCGTCATTCGTCTCATCACCAATAGCCACTTCTATTTGAGGCGTACTATCACGCGAATCCATTTCATAAATCATTTCTTGGAATAAATGGAGTTTTTTACCAATCGCCTCGTGCAATACTTCACAGCTATCCATTTCTGCCAAAAACCCACCGTGGCGTTCACGAAAACCAACCAATACCTTGCCTTTTTTAAACACGTATTTCACACCTAAACGCGCTTTACGGCGGTAGCCCCACATATCGCCTGTCATCGCTTCAAACACTTCTTGTGGCTCTACATTGCCGATGTGCTTAAGTGAATCCAGCATGGATTGTTGTTTGTATTTTATTTGCGCATCCGAGCTTAAATGCTGTAAAGAGCAACCACCACAAATTGCATAATGCTCACACTTTGGCTCGACACGATCTGGGGATGCTTCAAGTACTTCTTCGATTTTACCTTCGGCATGGCTTTTGCGTTGCGAGGTGTAAATGAAGGTGACTTTTTCGCCCGGTAATGCGCCACTGATAAAAATAGCTTTATCATCAATATGCGCCACTCCACGCCCTTCAGGGCTGAGTGATTCGATCATCACTTCTACAGGTTCTTGTGGAAGTTTTTGTTTTCTTGTACGTCTACGTGCCATAGTTATCTTGCTACTGTTTAGCGACCAAAAATAAGGAGGCGAATATTAATAGGTCTTGCACGATCCTGCAAACTTTTGATCCGTTAAACCCCAGCGATTATCAAACGGTGCGTGTGGGTCAGATGATATATTGCCTGCGTTTAAGGCTTCCCATAGCTGTCTTAAATTAATGTGTTTTTTATCATCATTCGGGTAAATCGCTAAACCACAAAACGTATCTAGCTCTTTTAGCAATTCATCGGGCAAATCAGGGTGAAAAATACTGCGTGCCAATATCTGTGCATTTACTTCGTCTTCCGTTAATTGACCTCCCGAATAAGCAATCTTACTCACTTCAACAAAAAATCGATGCAAACGCTTATCACGCGAAGGTGTTGAGAAGTAATCATATTCTTTAGCATTCATACAACTACGACCACTGGCTTTAATCGTATTTAATTTAGCCAATCCATCATTGACATAATTCACCCGCTCTTTGGCAAACGAACACAAGCTGTGCATCAAGCGCATGGTCTTCTCTTCTAAAGGTTCTTCACGACGGCGTAATTTTTTGGCAATAATATCGGTAAACGGAATGTAGTTCAGCCCCACATCTTGGGCAATTTGGTATTGCTCGCTACTAAATCCTGGTTGCTGTTGCATCGGTTTATCAATATTACGTGGCCATTTAAAACGACGATAACCATCGGTCATGCCCACAGAATCATGCGGGATAAAAAAGGGAAACGCATATAACTGAATCATGTTTTTAGGCGCTGCTGGCGTAGTTGAACTCATAATCGCCGTCACACCTGTATCGGTGATACCTGTCATTGCGTATGCATGTGTGCCGGGTTCCGTGTATAAATCTCCCGCTTTTATCTGCGCTAAGGCGATAGGAAACGAATCTTTAGCAAAACTACGCGTACCAACACGATCATTCATAAATAAAGAAAAAGCACGAAAACGTTGATCTTGAGGGAGATGATCCCACTTTGTCATTGTATTTTCGATGTACTTGCCTTTTTTATTTAAATAGTGAACCTTAAAAGGCAATTTATTTTCATACGCAAATATCGCGCGCATGATATAAATCGCATCCGCACAGTCATGTGGAATTCGATAATATTCGGGCTTTGCTGGGCTCATAAGAAAATCAGGCTTCCAGTTTTTAGCCACCCAATTTTGGTATTTAACTTCCCAGTCATCGTTCCAGTAATTATTACCAGACTCCCAAACAGCAGAATATGAAAACTGTGAAAATAATATTGAACCCGCGACGAGTATCGCTTTATAAAAAGTAGAAAAACTGCGCATTTTTTATCCCCATAAAAAGCCTTGCCAGTGTAGCGCAAGAGTATAGCAATAAATCAGGCTTGCATCATCTATCGCTGTCATTTCTAATTTAAGGTAAGTCTAGTTGCTATGAAAGTAAATTTTGGAGTGATTCTCCGTGCCCTTCTACAGGCTCAGGGTACTGTAATGCTATTTATAAACAGTGATATAGTAGATCCCTGAGCCTGTCGAAGGGTTCGGGCAGGGTTCCCAATAGTTATTTAATCATCAACACTTTATTATCTTTCAACAATAATCGAAATTTAGGTTTTGTAATCGGCAATAAAGTTTTCACCCTTTCCAAAAGAGCCTCATCCAATTCCACCTGCGCCTCACCAGCTAATAAAGACAACCACGAGCTAAGCTTAGGATGATCACTTTCAAGCTTGATATTGCCATCCAAATGCGATGATGTGTTTTTATAATGCGTGGTCGCTTTTAACTTAATCAAAGGTTCGTCACCCGGCTGTATCTGATCCGCTAATATATTAGAGAACGCATTAGAAGATTCCTCAATACGATCATATAACAACCAAATCTGATCTTGCCCTTCGGGGACTTCGCCCAATTCTTCCAACGCCCATTGTGCTTGTTGATGTAGATTATCCAAGTCATCTTTTGCCTCGCTAAAAGCCATAAATGCATCCGCAGGAAGGTCGTTAAAACGCACAGAAAGCTCTGCCGTTTCAATAGGTAAACCATCAGTATTTGCGCTAATATTCATATTGCGAAGTTCTGATTTTAGATAGCCACTCAAAGCATTCTCGTTAAGTGAGATATTACTGTTCATTTTTACATCTAAAACCAAAGGTGCTGATAGTTTTTGATGTTTAATTTTTAATGAAGATACCTGTAATGACACTGTTCCGGGTTTATAACGCTTGGTAATCGCTTTTTGGTGTTGATAGTTAATTTGGACATTATCAGCGATGAGTGTATTAGGTAGCACGCCTAATACAAGGTTTTTGAGCGTGATTGCACCACGATTATCCTGCGTTTCAAGATCAAAAATACCAGTAACCAATGACTCTGCAAAACTCGTCCCAAACTTTGCTACATAATGTGCTTTCTGCTCAAAATCGACCCGCACAACAGCAGATGGAAGCCCATTGGGGAAAATATCCTCATACTCTTTTAACTCTTCCTCTCCTTCTACCCCATCAATGACATTCGAAGCAACATCAACAATTTTCAATACCCAACGCGAACTACCCACACTCACGCCTGAGCGCGTGAAAAACACAGGACCATTCAACAACTTTACCTGTAATTCCAAATCACCCATACGTTCAATTAACACGGGATAATCCGAACTAATCCCTAATCTAGCCTTTGCCCCGCTGGGTGTTTTTTGATAACTAAGCAATTCAGCACGAAAAAAACGCTTACCCGCCAGCTGCGGACTCGCCTCTAGCAGTACTCTAAATTCCTTCTCTGCTTTCGACCCAAAATACCAGCCCGCAACAGCCCATAGGATCAACAAGATGATTAAAATGATAACGAGGGATGAAAGAAGTTTTCTCATGACTGGTGTATTTCGTCGCAATTCATATAAATGTATCCAAGCTAATCACATCAATACCTTTTCCTCGTGCCTGCTCTCGATCAAGTTCAGTGTTATAACCCCAGTCCACCAACTGGAGTTTAATTGACTGTAATTGTGGATTTCCCTTTACCCCCAACAAAGTTGGCAATCGGTCTTCAATAAACGTTATCGAACGCT
Organism: uncultured Cocleimonas sp.; assembly: GCA_964611045.1. Taxonomy (GTDB): domain Bacteria; phylum Pseudomonadota; class Gammaproteobacteria; order Thiotrichales; family Thiotrichaceae; genus Cocleimonas. Next base: position 4,594 of record CAZSXI010000066.1, read on the forward strand.
CAGGATTGTCTTTTTGCAACATCGCTAACACGGTCTGCTTGTTGAGCTTTCGCTCAAGCCCAAAAATACGAGTCTCATCAAACTCAATCTTATTCGCCTGCAAAATAGCTTGCACAAAACGTTCCTGCTTCGTCGTCACAATCACCCAGTCATCTTGCGCCAGTGTTTTAAGTTTTTCGCTGGCTCCTTCAAATAAAGGGTTATTCTTAACCCACCCTGCCTCGTCATGTCGGATTTTTCTATCTCGCGTCTCACCAAAAAGGATTTGCAGTGCATCAAGGTCAAGCCCATCCGAATCCACCACCGATTTCAACTGCGTATGGTATTTCTCTTGGCTATATTCATCACGATCACCACACAACAATTCAGTAGCAACACCCTGTTGCAACAAACGCATGATAATTATCGCCTCAGAGCCAAACTCCAAACAAGGACGAACAGCGCAAAATTGTTGGATATGCGTTTCACTAATCGCCTCATCCCGCATATCAGACCAAAGGCTTTGCGCCGCTTCCCAACCCGTCATCGCCGTTTCCACCGCGCTATGGCAGATCACCCCATCAAAATCGAGGGCGTAAAGTATTTTTTTATTCATGAGATAAGTATAAACGAAATGAGTATAACAACACCTAAACAGTAGCCATTTAATGGATAAATAAACGTAAGCTTAAGTGTGAAAAATAATGGCGCCAAGACCGAAATCGAACCGGCACGGTGTTGCCACCATATTAGTTTATAAAAACGAATCAGAGCAAACTAAGATAGAAGTTAGACAATCAAAAGAAAGTGTTCAGAAGTTTACTGGAAACAAAATAGAAGAAAAGCTTTCATCTGAAGTAAAAAAATACATTGATGAAACTCCTGATTTTTTAAAAGACTTTAAACTTACACTTTAAATCAGCCCTCTCTTCGCAAACGATGTGAAATCACTACCAACAATAATATGATCGTGAAAATTGAAGCCACATGCATAATCAGGTAAAATCAGGTAAAATCAGGTAAAATTACTATACTTACATGAAACTACCGTAACTATGTCTGCTCCTGCAATACTACAAATTATAAAAAATAATAGTGGAACAATCCGTATGTCAGGCAAACCAAGCTAAGTAGTTTTTAAGGTCATTTTTGATTGGTAAGTACTCACCTGTTGATTCTTCATGTTTTCACGAACGCTTCAATTTCAGTGTGAAGCCCACCAAATAACAGTACCCTAATAACCATTATGGAAAAATAATAGTCACTTCAAACCATCAAGCATATCAACACTATTATTATTGAGATCACTAATAAAATAGCCCATAGCACGATAGCCACTTTTTCGTTTTGCATACATGCGCTGTAGCATTCCAACCTGATCATCTACATAATCATAAATCCTTACTTCCTTCTTGCTGTCATACAAGCGATGCAAACGCCCTGCATATTGTTGCAATGTTCCTTTCCATGAAATTGGCATTGCTAAAAATAATGTGTCCAGCCGCGGATCATCAAAACCTTCACCAATATATTTCCCTGTTGCTAGGATAACTCTATCCTCATTACTCTTGATGGATGCTAGTTGTTCTCGTGTCTTGTTTAGTTGATTTCTACTCATTCCACCATGCATGACAATAATATTGTCAATACTTTCTGATAATTGACCTGTCAAATACCTAAGGTGAGCAATCCGCTCAGTTAATACTAAAGGAGACCTACCTTCTTTCACACTGGAAATCACATCAGTAACAATCTGATCATTTCTACCCTTGTCTTCTGATAGGTGTTGATACACTTGTTGAATAGTCTGCTTATCGTCACTATCAGGAAGCGAAAAGTTGGTGTACCGAGGAATCATAATATGCTCAAAAGGTCTTTCCAATGCGGCATCTTTGGCATTGACCTGATAGCGAATTTCACCACATTGCATAAAGATAATAGGATGATGACCATCCTTTCTAATGGGGGTTGCAGTGAGTCCTAGAACATATTTAGCTTTTGCCTGCTTGAGAACTTGCTCAAAACTAAAAGCCGAAAGATGATGACATTCATCAATTATGATATGCCCATATTGTGATACATCTTGATAGACTTTTCCATCGCGATAAAGGCTCTGTAACAAAGCAATATCTAGCTTTCCGTTGGGTTTTTTCTTGCCACCCCCAATTTGTCCAATATCATCTATCGATACAGATAAAAAAGTAGCCAGACGTTCACGCCATTGTTCAAGTAATTGTTTTCTATGCACCAGTATCAATGTACTTCGTTTACGTACCGCCAGCATCTTTGCGGCTACCACTGTTTTACCGAAGGCTGTTGTTGCAGATAAAACACCAATATCATGTTGTCGTAGTGTTTTAACCGCATCTTTTTGCTTCCCTCGAAGCTTACCTTTGAAACTTGCTCGTAATGGCTTGCCTTTAGTGCATTCATCAACCACTTCTATATTGATTTTGTAGTCTTCTAAAAGCTGAGTTACATCGGCAAGACAGCCTCGCGGTAATACAATATATTCTGGAAAATCATCATAACAAGCAATCATTCTGGGCTTGTTATAAACAGGCATTCGCATTGCTTGTGCTCTGTAGAATTCAGGATTTCTAAACACAGCCAAATGAATTAATTGGTTGATTAATAGGCTGGGTAATTTGTCTTTCTCGATATACACACCATCGGCAATGATAACTTGCAACTCTTTTGGTAGTAGCTCTTGAGGAATTTGGGTCTTTACTGGAGGGTTTTTCCAAGGAATATTATTAACGTCGGTAGAAATATCATCAACAGGCTGTTCAGTTTTTTCATCGTACAATACTGTGATTTCCTGTGCTTCTACCTTGGACATTCGCTTAATTGTTGCCAAATATTCCCACTGATCAGGATAAGCCTGCATATTTCTGTCAATAAACACGGAGTTATCATGTTGTCTCGGTTGTTTTTGTAGAGGCAAGGCGATTAAGTTACCAAAGCCTCCCTTTGGCATTGTATCTTGATTCGGAAAAAGTCGGTCATAAGATCTTAGCCCTATCTCTATGCGCTTTTCCATTGTTTTACCAAGGATAATGTTGCCCATTTTTCGAGCAGTAACAGCAGGTATAAATTCCGAAAAGAATATCCAGACATGAGCACCATTACCAGATCGTGAGCGCTCTAAAGACGTAGGAATATTTAATTCATCGCAGGTTTGCAAAAAAGCCAATACATCATCCTGCCAATTAGATTTATCAAAATCTACAGCCAAAAATCCGCAACTATCATCCTGAAGTAATGGATAAACCCCAATAGTTTGCTTGCCTGATAGGTGATCAAATAGCACTTGATCATTAAGTGGTGTTAGCGCACGGTTATTACATTGGTTACACTTGATTTTAGGCTTTTCGCACAATGAAGGCTTCCATTCATTATCACATGCAGGGCTATAACCAGACTTGCCGTTTTTTGATTCCCAACGCTTAGGGAAAACATCAGCCCTACCTTTAAATAGTGACCTGAACAACTTGATTTTCTTTTCTGTAGCAAGGTCAGAAGGGACTTGTGCAGTAGGATGGGATTGGGTGGTTTTTAAAGATAACTGGCGTTTTAACTCAAAATTTTCAATCAGTAAGCGCTCACACTCTTTTTCTAAGCCTTTGACTTTCTTTTGCAAATCAAAGAGATCATCAGAATTACTGAACATATCTAATTGATCATCTTGTATGTCTACTCCCATATTAGATAACTACTGTTTTAATCAAATGTAAACTCATCCTATTCGTGACCATGGGGATTACATCAAATAGCCATATGAGCCAAAATTAATTTATTTCTTTGCTTGATCCAATAGCGTAGTAACCAAGCTATCAGAAAGCCACAAACCAGCATCCCTTAATTTTTGAATAGCAGGCTGTAGATCAGCAATTAATCCCCTACGTTTTGCAACAACCAAAATACCGCATGTTCCTAATGACCTAATACCAAGGCTTTTACAACAGCGCCGTGCAGCCAAATCATCTACAATGGATCTATCAGTATTCAATTTACGAGAGTGGTGCATAACTTCAGACTCACCCGCTCCAAGATTCCAGCGTTGAATATCTAAATCTACTGTTACGGCAGGCAGTTTAATCAACCAGTCAGTATGTGGTATTTGTTCAGCAGCTATGTCCTTTTTTCCTGAATGAACTACTTCATTCCAGACAGCATCAGGCACATACACTTCATCAAATAACTTCGGTAAAAGCTGATCTTGATGACTTGAAAAAAGTGTTATAAGAGGTGACGCATTGATAACAACACGTTTAATCGGCATCGTGCAGTTCTTCTAATAAATCCTCATCACTTATTTCAAAGGGAGATACCTTTGCTTCTGATAAAGCTTTGATAAATCCTGCGCGACTTAGATTAGCAATTTCAGCACCTTTACCCTGAGAAACCCTGCCTAACTCGTACCACTTTATAGCAGCAGCCAAACGCATCTCTTTGGCAAACTCTTTAGGATCAAGTTGTAGTGCAGGAAAAACTGAATCTGGTATTTCTACAGCAACCGTTGTCATGTTATTACTCTTATTAATCATATATATTTTCTGATTATACCAGAACTAAACAAGCTCTGATTTAATCTCATTAACCAACTAAGGAATTATTAAAAAACATAAAATCCTGATTTTTAAATATAAATAATGGTGCCAGGGCCTGAATCGAACCGGCACGGTGTTGCCACCGAGGGATTTTAAGTCCCCAACAAAATCAATAGGTTACTGATAATTA
>CAZSXI010000067.1:0-9301 GCA_964611045.1 uncultured Cocleimonas sp.
AAATGCTTACCCAGTGTCGGTGCGCGTACTGCACAGCGCATGGCGTTTCATTTATTAGAGCATGACCGTGAAGCAGGTTTAAAACTGGCAGAAGCCATGCGAACGGCGCTAGAAAATATTGGCAACTGTAGCCAATGCCGTACCTTAACCGAGCATAAAACCTGTCGAATCTGTGAAGATAAAAGGCGCAATCCAGAAACACTGTGCGTAGTCGAAAGCCCATCAGACGTTTTAGCCGTAGAGCAGGCAACAGCTTATCGTGGTTATTACTTTGTTTTGATGGGAAAACTCTCACCGCTAGATGGTGTTGGTCCTGACGAATTAGGTTTGGATATTTTAGAGCACCGTTTAGCAGAGGGTGAAGTTGAAGAGCTGATTTTAGCCACTAATCCTACGGTAGAAGGTGAAGTCACTGCCCATTATATTAGTGAGTTAGCACAAAAACATAATGTAAAGACTACTAGAATTGCACATGGAGTTCCTGTCGGTGGCGAGTTAGATTATGTAGATAGTAGTACATTGTCCCATGCTTTCGACGGTCGCAGAAATTATTAGCCTTTTAAAAGCTGAGGCTCGCAGAGAACCACAGAGGTTTTTCTCTGCGAGCCTCTGTGTTAAAAAGTAAAACTCAATCAAGTAGCAAAGAGGTTTCAAAATGTCAGATTGCTTATTTTGTAAAATTATAGCCGGAGATATTCCAGCTGATAAAGTTTACGAAGATGAAAACGTCTTTGCATTCCGAGATATAACACCCGTTGCACCACTACACGTATTAATCATCCCTAAAAAACACATTTCAACCATCAATGACCTCGAAACTAATGATGCAACAACAATGGGAAACCTGTTTTTAGTGGCAAAGACTATCGCAAAACAAGAAGGTTATGATGAGGCTGGTTATCGCACTGTTATGAACTGTGGAGAAGCTGCAGGGCAGACAGTTTTTCATGTGCATATGCATTTATTAGCAGGTAGAGACTTATCTTGGCCTCCAGGTTGATAAAATCATCCATATATCATCAAAAACCACCTTTTATAGAGTCCACCCCCCCCTTTTTTTGACGTTTTGTATTTGAATATCAGGGAATTATTCATACAAAACGTCAAAAAAAGGGGGAGGTGGACTATAAAAATGATCTAAAAGACACTCACGAATGGATTTTTTAAGTATATTTTCAAGCGGTCAGCTGATTGCTATCGTTTTAATATTCATTTGGACGGGTTTTGTTCGTACCGGCATTGGGTTTGGCGGTGCTGCACTGGGCTTGCCACTGTTATTGCTGGTTGATGATAAACCACTGGTATTCCTACCTATCATTGGAACGCATTTACTCTTTTTCACCTCAATTACAATTGCCAGTCGTAGCCATAATATTAATTGGTCTATCGTTGGCAAGGTCATGGCAGTTATTGTCTTGCCAAAAATTGCTGGGCTGATTGGATTATTTAGCTTTCCTAATTATTGGTTGGTGATGGCAGTATTTAGCATCACATTATTTTACGGTTTCACTTGGCTATTCAATTACACCATCAAAAGCCAATCTAAAACGGTCGATGGAGTGTTATTAATGTTGGGTGGATACGTGAGCGGAACATCTTTAATAGGCGCTCCACTCATTGCCGCCGTGGTTGCACGGCATGTCACGCGAATACAGCTGCGCGAAACACTTTTTGTATTATGGATTATTTTGGTCACCTTTAAGATGGGTGCGTTTGTTGCCTATGAAGTTGAACTGCAATGGCAGTTTAGCTTAGCTTTATTGCCCTTTGTTGCCATTGGGCATTTTGTTGGATTGAAGGCTCATGATTATCTAGTTAGCAGTGATAGTACGACGTTTCACCGTTTTTTAGGTGCGTCATTGATTGCTGTTTCTTTAGCGGGGCTGGTTAAATATATTTCTGAAAATACGTAGGTTATGAAAATGGAAAATAATTTTATCGCAATTCATCATACGAGCTTTATCATTTCTGATATTGAACGCGCTAAACATTTTTATCATGATATTTTAGGATTGCCTCTAAATGATGCTCGCCCTGATTTATCATTTGATGGATTATGGCTCGACATTAATGATTACCAGCAGATTCATCTTTTGCGACTTGATAATCCAGATCCTTTAGAGCGCCCAAGTCACGGCGGCCGCGATCGGCATACAGCCTTTAAGGTTAAAAAATTATCGCTCATACAGGCGCATCTTGATAAGTGCAATATAGCGTATACGATAAGCCAATCAGGTAGAAAAGCTCTTTTTTGTAGAGATCCTGATGGCAATACTTTGGAGATAATGGAATGATAAGCGCAAGCGTACAGGCAACCACTAAAAGCATCGCGCCTAAAGTCATTTTTGAGTAAGCATTTAAAGGTAAGTTTTATGGTGTTCTCAAATGGAAGCAACTCGATGAGCTTTGGCAAATTGTCAAACAGGATAACAAAGAAGGTTGGTATTTATATGCAATAGGTGAAGAGCCACCCACTGAATTAATTAAAGGTGACGCACTAGAAACAGTAGTAGATGAATTAGATGCGTTACTTCGTCGGGAACATAATGAGGATTATTGCGGGATTGTTTATACTGACAACCTTAAAACCCCGAGTTTCATTAAAGTGTTCGACCCCAATAATGTTGGAACCTCGTGTAGTACTTCTAAAACTCCTCCGCTCCCAGGTTGGGTTATTAGTAAGCTGCCACCTTCTGACTTATCCGTTACAATGAAACAAACTGCAAAAAGAAAACGCTGGTGGGATAAATTACTCAATAAATAAAGTAATGACTCAAAAACCAGCTGGAGAATAATAAAAAATGAATAAGACACTAACAATATCATTTGTAGTCGCCCTTGGTGTAGTGGGTGGTGGCGCTTACCTGCTAACGAGTTCTGATAAAAACTTTTCTGAATATGTTCCTGATCCTGTAACGGCATTAATGGGTGATTATCTTCCTGATAATTTTAAAGCTGAACAACAATCTATTGCTGAAACGATTGTTGAAGCCCCTCACAATTCAATTTTAATAGAAAAACCAATTCAAATAGAGGTAGGTTCTATTCAAGTAGAGAGGGAAGTTCATCAAGCAGTTCCAGAGGGAGAGGTAGTTGTTCAGGAAGTTGCTGAAGAAAACACTCTTCAAAATGCCCAAAAAGACATTGAGCAAGGTTCTTTAGAGCAGAGTGATGAAAGTGCCGTTGAAATTGCAATGCAGAAAATTCAGAAAAGCTTAGATGAAATTTCAACGCCAACAGATGTTACCAGTAATCACCCAAAAGCAAAGATTATTGAGAAAAAGATTATTGTAGCCAGTAGTAAAATATCAAAGCTGGATATTGAAAATCAAAAGTTAGAAGAAAAGTTTCAAAATATACTTCGTAAAAATAGAAAGCTTGCTAAGAAGCTACAAGAAATCGACAAACAATTAGTACAATCAAATTAATTGTTAAAATGATGACTGCTATTAGCAATCGCTCATAGACACTCTGTTTGCTTTTCGAGTAGAATACGCACACTAATTTTTTCTACCAAAGGATAAGTCTCTTTGGTCTGGGAAAAATACAATTATTACCAATAAACGGGATGGTTTTCTTATTACAGAATACCATCCCGTTTTGTGTGTAAAGTAAAAATTAATGTGCTCGTTTTTTATAGTTTTAGACTAAACTATCTTGCAAGCACAAATGAGCGGAGGTCAGCTTGAAAAAGAGCGCAATTCTCGTACTTGAAGACGGCAGTGTTTTCAAAGGTCAATCCATCGGATATGAATCCAACAGTGTTGGCGAAGTGGTATTTAATACTGCACTCACAGGCTATCAAGAAATATTAACCGACCCCTCTTACGCCAGTCAAATGATCACGCTAACGTATCCTCATATTGGCAATACGGGCATCACTTCAGAAGACGAAGAAGCAGATACAATTTTTGCTACAGGATTAATTGTAAAGGACGTTCCTAGCCAGTACAGCAGTTGGCGCGCAGAAGAATCTCTCACTGAATATTTAACCCGCAAAAAAGTGGTCGCTATAGGTGATATTGATACCCGTCGTTTAACTAGAATTTTGCGTGAAAAAGGCGCACAACGCGGTTGTATTATCGCAGGTAACATTAGCGATGATAGCGTTGCACAAGCGACCAAAAAAATTGAAGGCTTTGCAGGGCTTAAAGGTACTGATTTAGCAAAAGTAGTTTCTACTAAAAAAACTTACACTTGGACTGAAGGCACGTGGGATATTGACCCTAACGTCACCAACACTTTAGATGAATCAGGCGAGACATTTAATGTTGTCGCTTACGACTTTGGTGTAAAAAAGAATATCTTGCGTATGCTGGTAGATAGGGGTTGCAAGGTAACAGTCGTTCCTGCACAAACACCTGCAGAAGACGTATTAGCAATGAATCCAGACGGCGTGTTTTTATCAAATGGACCCGGAGATCCAGAGCCATGTGATTATGCAATCACAGCGATACAAAGCATTCTTGAAAGGAAGCTACCCACTTTTGGCATTTGTCTTGGGCATCAATTGCTTGGGCTTGCGAGTGGCGCGTCAACCGTGAAAATGAAGTTTGGTCATCATGGTGCGAACCACCCTGTTCAGGATTTAGCAACCAAGAAGGTTGCCATCACCAGCCAGAATCACGGTTTTGCGGTTGATGAAGAAAGTTTGCCAGATAACTTAGTGGCTACGCATCGCTCACTTTTCGATAAAAGTTTGCAGGGTGTTAAACGCACCGATTGTCCTGCTTATAGTTTCCAAGGGCATCCAGAAGCCAGTCCTGGCCCCCATGATATCGCCCCTATTTTTGATGATTTTATTTCACTAATGGCACAAGCTAAAAATACTCAGGAGGCACGTTGATATGCCAAAGCGTACCGACATAAAAAGCATCCTAATTATTGGTGCAGGTCCGATTGTTATTGGACAAGCTTGTGAGTTTGACTATTCTGGCGCGCAAGCCTGTAAAGCACTTCGCGAAGAAGGCTACCGTGTGATTTTGGTTAACTCTAATCCAGCAACGATTATGACTGATCCTGATATGGCAGATGCAACCTACATCGAGCCTATCGAATGGAAAACGGTTGAAGCGATTATCGAAAAAGAACGCCCCGATGTTCTATTGCCAACCATGGGCGGTCAAACAGCTCTAAACTGTGCTTTAGATCTAGATAAGTACGGCGTACTTGAAAAGTACGGCATCGAAATGATCGGGGCGAAAAAAGAAGCCATCGACATGGCGGAAGATCGTGAGAAATTCCGTGTAGCGATGGAAGAGATAGGGCTTAATTCTGCCCGCTCAGGTGTTGCCCATAGTATTGAAGAAGCACGTCAAATTCAAAAAGGTTTAGGCTTTCCAACGGTTTGTCGCCCTTCATTCACCATGGGTGGTTCAGGCGGTGGTATCGCATATAATATGGATGAGTTTGAAGAGATCATCGCACGTGGTCTTGATCTGTCGCCGACCACCGAGGTTTTACTCGAAGAATCACTACTAGGCTGGAAAGAATACGAAATGGAAGTGGTACGTGATACCGCTGATAACTGTATTATCATCTGTTCCATCGAAAATCTTGATCCAATGGGTATTCACACGGGTGATTCCATTACCGTAGCGCCAGCGCAAACACTAACGGACAAAGAATACCAACTGTTGCGTAATGCCTCGCTGAGAATCTTACGTAAAATAGGTGTTGAAACCGGTGGTTCAAATGTACAGATGTCCATCAATCCAAAAGATGGGCGCATGGTAATCATAGAGATGAACCCGCGCGTATCACGTTCATCAGCATTAGCATCAAAAGCAACTGGATTCCCAATAGCGAAAATCGCAGCTAAATTGGCGGTTGGCTATACATTAGATGAATTGCAAAACGATATTACTGGTGGTGCAACACCCGCATCGTTTGAACCTTCAATTGATTACGTGGTTACAAAAATTCCACGTTTCACGTTTGAAAAATTCCCAAAAGCCGATAAGCGTTTAACCACGCAGATGAAATCTGTGGGCGAGGTCATGGCGATTGGTCGAACCTTCCAAGAGTCATTCCAAAAAGCATTACGCGGGATGGAAACTGATATTGATGGTCTGGACGAGCGTGTAGAGCTTGATGATGCTGATGCAACAGATATTCTACGCCGTGAGCTTACCGAAGCAGGGCCAGAGCGTATTTTATATGTTGCAGATGGTTTCCGTCATGGCTTAAGCCAAGAAGAGCTATTTGATTTAACATCGATTGATCCATGGTTTTTAAATCAGATTGAAGAGCTAGTTGCATTAGAAGGAAGCCTGAAAGATAGAATGTTGACCAACATCGATAAAGATGAAATGTTTGAGCTAAAGCGCAAAGGTTTCTCTGATCGCCGTCTTGCAAAATTACTGCACACCAAAGAAAAAGAATTAAGAAAGTATCGTCGTGAATTGAATGTTAGACCCATTTATAAACGTGTTGATACCTGTGCGGCGGAGTTCTCTACCGATACTGCCTATATGTACTCAAGCTACGATGAGGAATGTGAAGCAAACCCAACTACCAATGATAAAATCATGGTGTTGGGTGGCGGACCAAACAGAATTGGTCAAGGTATCGAGTTTGATTATTGTTGTGTTCACGCGGCACTAGCAATGCGTGAAGATGGTTATGAGGCTATTATGGTCAACTGTAATCCTGAAACCGTTTCTACGGATTACGATACATCAGACAGATTATTCTTCGAGCCATTAACACTTGAAGACGTACTAGAAATTGTTGATTTAGAAAAACCAAAAGGCGTAATCGTGCAATATGGCGGCCAAACACCACTAAAACTAGCAGAAGCATTAGAGGCTGCTGGCACGCCGATTATTGGTACAAGCCCAGATTCAATCGACTTAGCGGAAGACAGAGAACGCTTCCAACAGATGATCGAAAAGCTTGGGCTAAAACAACCACCCAATAGAACGGCAAGAAACATTGAAGAAGGTGTCCGCTTAGCAAAAGAGGTGGGTTATCCTTTAGTGGTTCGCCCATCTTATGTTCTTGGTGGTCGTGCGATGGAAATCGTCCATAATGAAGAAGATTTACGCATTTATATGCGTGATGCGGTTAAAGTTTCTAATGATTCACCCGTATTACTAGATCGTTTTTTAGATGATGCGATTGAAGTTGATGTAGATGCAATCTGTGATGGAAAAGACGTTTTAATCGGCGGAATTATGCAGCACATCGAGCAGGCCGGCGTTCATTCGGGTGATTCGGCTTGTTCGCTGCCTCCTTACTCTTTAAGTGACGATGTGCAAGATAGAATGCGCGAGCAAACACGTCAAATGGCATTGGCATTAAATGTAATTGGTTTGATGAACGTGCAATTCGCGATTAAGAAAGATGGCGATAAAGAAGTGATTTATGTGTTAGAAGTGAATCCACGTGCATCGCGTACGGTACCTTACGTTTCTAAAGCAACCGGTCGCCCATTAGCTAAAATTGCGGCACGTTGTATGGCGGGTACTTCTCTAGCAGAACAGGGAGCATTAGAAGAAATTGTTCCTGATTTTTACTCTGTAAAAGAAGCGGTATTCCCCTTTATTAAATTTCCGGGTGTTGACCCAATATTAGGCCCAGAGATGAAATCAACGGGTGAAGTAATGGGAATAGGTAAAACCTTCGCCGAAGCTTTTGGTAAGTCGCAACTTGCTGCAAGTGTTGAATTCCCGAAACAGGGTGGAACAGCCTTTTTAAGTGTTCGTGATACTGACCGTAAAATGTTGTTAGATGTTGCAAAATTATTACAAGACTTAGACTTTAAGTTAGTTGCTACACGTGGAACCGCGCGAAGCCTCGAAGAAGCAGGTTTTGAATGTGAAACTGTGAAGAAAGTAAGAGAAGGACGACCTAATATCGTTGACTTGGTTAAGAATGATCAAGTTAATTTCATCGTGAATACCACTGAAGGAAAAAAAGCGATTGAAGATTCCTTTGAAATCCGTCGTGAAGCACTTCAAGGCAAAGTCACGTATACTACAACCATTACTGGCGCGTGGGCTACGTGTCAGGCGATGATGTATGTTGATAAAGCTGAAGTTTACAAGCTGCAAGACTTGCACTAAATCGTCTATAAATAAATTCCTCGGCAGTGTACAAGGGTTTGCACACTGTTACTATTGGAGAAAGAAACAATGGATAGAGCACCCGTAACCAAAAAAGGCGCTGACCGCTTAAAAGAAGAATTGAATGAATTAAAATCAGTCCTTCGCCCACAAATTGTTGAAGCAATCGCTACTGCACGTGAGCATGGCGATTTAAAAGAAAATGCAGAATACCACGCAGCTCGTGAGCAACAGAGTTTTAATGAAGGGCGCATTCAACAATTGGAAGGCACACTTTCAACTGCGCAAATTATTGATATTACAACTTTAAACGTTGGCGGGCGCATTGTATTTGGTGCAACAGTTGAACTAGAGGATGTTGAAACAGAAGATACAGTGATGTATCAAATTGTTGGAGACATCGAATCTGATATTAAAGAAAATCGAATTTCAATCTTGTCTCCAATCGCTCGTGCATTAATCGGTAAAGAAGAAGGTGATATTGCCGTGGTTAAAGCACCTTCTGGCGCGATTGAATACGATATTATTGATGTAAGTTACGTCTAAATGTCAGGTAATAAACCAGAGACTATCGTGGAGCCTGATGACATTGTTGAAGATTCCAATGTTATTGATGACCTTAGTATTACTGAAGAATCTAGTATAGTTGAAGGCTCTAGCACTGTAGAAGACTCTGCTGTAACTGCAGAGTCTTCATCTAAAACCACCATTGAAATGTTAAGGCACGGAGAGTTAGAAGGTGATGATATTTTCCGTGGTAGCACGGATGATCAGCTTACCAATAATGGCTGGCAACAAATGGTGTCTGCTATTGAAGGTAAAGACGATTGGGATATTATTATCACATCGCCACTTTCAAGTTGTCGTGAATTTGCTGAAGTTATTGCTCAGGAAGATGAAATTGATTTAGAAATAAACAAGCAGTTTAAAGAAATTGATTTTGGTGAATGGGAAGATAAAACACCCAATCAAATACTCAAAGAAGATGCGGATTTATTAGGTGCATGGTGGAAGTCTCCTACACAAATCACACCACCCAATGGTGAAGACTTTTATGATTTTCGAGCGCGTGTTTTAAAGGCATATAAAGAAATATTGCGCGAATATAACGGTAAGAGAATACTACTAGTGACACATTCTGGGGTTATTCGTGTCATTATGATGAATATTTTAGGTATGCAAGATGATCGCTTGTTTAGCTTAAATGTTGATTATGCGAGTTTTTCTAAAAT
>CAZSXI010000068.1:0-9300 GCA_964611045.1 uncultured Cocleimonas sp.
TTCATAACCCTCACCCTAGCCCTCTCCCCTACTTAGGGGAGAGGGGACTAAAACATCAATAAACTCGCTAATAAACAAGCTCAAAATCCGAGCTATTCACCCTAAGATAGCAAGCCTTATCCCGCCAATCACCCAGCACTATTCGCTTTGCTGGCTGACCCTCAAGATCAAATTCATGTTCTGCTGGTCTGTGTGTATGTCCATGTATTAGTAAACACACACCCCCACTTTTACATGAAGTTTCAACTTGTTGCTGATTTACATCTAGAATCATTGAGGGTTTTCGTTTACTTTTCTCGCTACTTCTTTGGCGAATTTGGTTAGCTTTTTGATTGCGTTTTTCTGGGTTCATTGAGAGGTATAGCTTTTGTAGCAGTTTGATCCTAAATATCTTACGCATTCGTTGATAACCCTTGTCGTCGGTACAAAGTGTATCTCCATGCATAATCAAGGTTGGCGTGCCGTAAAGGTTTATCACTTTTTCATCTGGCAGTAGCTCACCACCTATGCGTTGCATAAAGGTTTTACTCATTAAAAAATCTCGGTTGCCTTGGATGAAGTAGATTTTTGTGCCTGAATCTGAGAGTTCTTTTAGTTTCTTTATGGTTGGCAGGTATTGTTTACCGAATGGGTGATCGATGATGTCGTCGCCTATCCAGATCTCGAATAGGTCGCCTAGTATGTAGAGTGCTTCGGCTTTTTCTTTGCCTTCACCCTTAATAATATCGTCTATGAAATCGTAGAATAGCTCATAGAGATGGGGTTGAGATTCGTCTAAGTGTAGGTCTGATATGAAGTAGGTGCTTTTTTTGGACTGCTTCATTGTTCTTCCCCCTCACCTCACCCTCTCCCGGAGGAGAGGGGACTACACAATAGATTTATTGGGATTACTTAACTACTGACATTTTTGTGATAGTCACAGCCTCTAAAGGCACATCGCCATGACCGCCATGATTACCTGTTTTTACTTTTTCAATTGCATCTATCACTTCAAGACCTTCAGTCACTTTACCGAATACGGCATAACCCCAACCTGCTTGTGTTTCGCTGGTGAAGTTTAAGAAATCGTTGTCTTTTAAATTCACAAAGAACTGTGATGATGCTGAGTGCGGGTCGCCTGTACGTGCCATTGCAACTGTACCACGATCATTTTTTAAGCCATTGGTTGCTTCGTTTTTGATCGGTGTGCGCTTATCCGCTTTTTCACTCATATCAGGATTCATTCCACCGCCCTGAACCATAAAGCCAGGAATTACACGGTGAAAGATTAAGCCATCAAAAAAACCATCTTCAACGTAAGCTACAAAGTTTGCAGCAGTATTTGGGGCTTTTTCGGCATCTAACTCAAGCATCACTGTGCCCATGCTAGTTTCAATTTTAATTACAGGGTTTGCAGACATTTTATCTCCAGAAGATTTAGTTTCAGCAACGGGTGCTGGTGGGGGTGTTGTTAATTTAACAGGGGTTGCACCTAGCTTTTCAGCTGTTTTTGGCTCTTGAGCGTTGCAACCACTCAGCAGTATAAAGAATGAAAAAAAAGCGATTAAAAACTGACTTGTAAATTTGTGATTCATCATTATTCTTAGATCCTTCATAGTATTTCAAAGGGCGAATAATAGCGGAATTAATGACCTTCTGCTACCATTGCTGCCATTCATAAAACACAATAAAAAATCATGCTAAAAATATACAACAGCCTCACCAATAAAAAAGAAACTTTCACGCCAATAGATGCCAATAAAGTACGCATGTACGTATGTGGCATGACAGTTTATGACCATTGTCACCTTGGACATGCTCGCGTTATGGTCGCGTTTGATGTGGTATTTCGTTACTTAAAAGCAAGCGGTTATGACGTGACCTATATTCGTAATATCACCGATATCGATGACAAGATTATTGCCCGTGCGAATGAAAACGGTGAAGACTTTAATGTGCTCACAACACGTTTTATTGATGCCATGCATGATGATGAGCGCGCGCTCGGTATTATCCCTCCAACTGGCGAGCCAAAGGCAACCGATAATATCGATGAAATTATTGTGATGATTACTACGCTCATTGAAAAAGGTTTTGCTTATCAGGGCGCTCTTAATGGGGAGGGTCAGGGCGATGTGTATTACTCAGTTGCTAAATTTGAAGGTTACGGAAAATTATCGGGTAGAAATATTGAAGATTTACGTGCGGGTGATCGCATCGCAGTCAATACTGATAAAAATGATCCGCTCGATTTTGTTTTATGGAAAATGTCTAAGCCCGACGAACCCACTTGGGAATCCCCTTGGGGCAATGGACGCCCAGGTTGGCATATTGAGTGTTCGGCTATGGCGACCAAAATCCTAGGTAACCATTTTGATATTCACGGTGGCGGGCATGATTTGCAGTTTCCACATCACGAGAATGAAATCGCGCAATCAGAAGCTTGTACGGGTGAACACTTTGCCAATTACTGGATGCACAATGGCTTTATCCGTATTGATGAAGAAAAAATGTCGAAATCACTGGGCAACTTCTTCACCATCAAAGAGGTGCTAAAACAATATAAAGCAGAAGAGATTCGCTACTTTATGCTCACCAGCCAATACCGTAGCCCGCTTAATTACAGCACTGACCAACTAGATGCCGCTGGTGCATCACTTGACAGACTGTACACGGCAATGCGTGGTATCGAGATTGGCACAGCGCCACAAGATACAAACTATGAAAAGCACTTTATTGACGCGATGGATGATGATTTTAATACGCCCGAAGCACTCGCTGCACTCTTTGATTTAGCCCATGATATTAACCGCACGACAGACACAGCAGAAGCCTCAAACCTAGCTGCATTATTACTACAACTAGCCAATCAACTCGGCTTAATGGAAGCGGGTATTGAAGCATGGTTTAAAGGTGCGAGTGATAATGTTAACGGGCTTAGCGATGATGCGATAGAAGTATTAATCCAGCAACGCACCGATGCAAAAGCGAATAAAGATTGGGCAACTGCCGATAAGATTCGTGATGAACTGAAAGAACAAGGTATTTTGCTTGAAGATAAGGGTATTGAGACAATTTGGCGTCGTGGTTAGCCCTAACTAGCTCATCCAAACGCTAAAAAACACAAAAAGGGATTAAAATAGCCTTAAATTGACCTTTATTATTATCCACCCCCCCTGTTTTTTGCTGATTTGTACGGAGAATAACTTCTCAACTAGTACAAAACGTTAAAAAATGAGGGGGGTGGACGATGAAAACACGCTATTTTCTTGGTTTTTTGCTAGATTTTGGCTTCTACCCCTCCCTCCTTCGACAAGCTCAGGACACCGCCTGCTAGGAGAGGGGACTAAAAACAATTAGAACTGAATTATTCATTATTTTTTGGCATAAAAAAGGAGCGTAAATTGCTCCTTTTTTATTTCTATCAAATCTAACCATTAACTGGTCAGATTACCCCTAGTTTGCGTCAGTACAAGGCGGGGAAAGTGAGCTTGCTTACTGCAAGTGATCTTTCCCCAACGCAGTAATGGCGTAAAATAGGGGTGAGCTGACCAGTTAATCTGCTTGGTTTCTTAAAAAAGCGGGTATATCTAGGTAACTGCTATCAGTAGCCGTACTCTGCTGTGGAGCAGCATCATAAGTCGGAGCTGCATATCCACCACCTGCTACCATACGAGGCTGCTCTAGCTCTACTGGTTGTAGTGTGCTATTTGCTTGCTCTTGTGTTGGCACTGCTTTGAGCTCTGCACCTTGCATCTCTAATCCTGTTGCTACTAGCGTTACACGAATCTCCTCGCTCATATCTGGATCGATTACTGTCCCTACTACTACAGTTGCATCATCGTGTGCGAATTCGCGTACGGCTGCACCCACTTCTTCAAACTCATGGATACCCATATCCAAACCTGCGGTGATATTGACTAGAATACCTTTTGCACCGTTTAGATTAATATCATCAAGTAATGGACTTGAGATTGCTGCTTTTGCAGCTTTTGTTGCACGTTCATCACCGCTGGCTACACCTGTACCCATCATTGACATACCCATTTCGCTCATCACTGTTTTCACGTCTGCGAAATCCACGTTGATTAAACCTGGGCGTGTTATCAATTCTGCAATACCTTGTACTGCGCCGAGTAGAACGTCATTTGCTGCTTTAAATGCATCGAGTAAACTTGTCTTCTTACCGAGTGCTGTTAATAGCTTTGCATTTGGAATAGTGATAATTGAATCTACATGTTTACTTAGCTCCGCAATGCCTTCTTCTGCCGCTTTCATGCGCTTTGGGCCTTCGAATGGGAATGGCTTAGTTACAACTGCTACTGTCAAAATCCCCATTTCTTTTGCCATTTCTGCAACTACGGGTGCTGCACCTGTGCCTGTTCCGCCACCCATGCCTGCGGTGATGAATAGCATATCTGTTCCGCCAATTAGCTCCTTAATGCGCTCGCGATCTTCTAATGCGGCTTCGCGTCCTACTTCTGGGTTTGCCCCTGCACCTAGACCTTTTGTTAATGCATTACCTAATTGGATTACATTTTTAACCCCTGAACCATCCAATGCTTGCTGATCGGTATTAGCACAGATAAATTCTACGCCTTCTACATTTGTTTCTAGCATGTGTTGTACAGCGTTTCCGCCACCACCGCCGACACCAATTACTTTGATGCTTGCGTTACTTGCTTCATTCTCCATTAATTCAAACATAAGCCCTAACTCCTTTTACTTTCGATGTGATTTTAATAATTGACCAATATGGTCATTCCTTAACTATTAATTTCAAATGTTTCCTTCAAAAACACTTGTTTTGCTTTTTACAAAAAACTTCTATTGCTTACTATTCTCGCGATTTATAAATTACTACCAAACCAACTTTTCATTTTATCCCACAGATTTTCTTGCGTTACGTGCGAGAAACTTCCCCCTCCCGCAAATTCATTTTGTGATGCTGCGTATAACAACAAACCCACGCCTGTTGAATGCATTGGGTCTTCTACTTCGCCTTTAAGCCCACCGATATTCATAGGTGAGCCGATACGTACTGGCATGTGGAAAATTTCTTCTGCCAATTCAACCGCGCCTTTAATTTTTGATGAGCCACCTGTTAGCACGATGCCTGCACCTATGCGATCTTCAAATCCGCTACGGCGAATCTCATCATGGATAATTTTAAATAGTTCTTCATAACGTGGCTCAATGACCGATGCTAATGTTTGGGTTGATAAACCGCGTGATGCACGATCACCAATTCCTGGCACTTCGATAATTTCATCTTCCGTTACTAATTGGCGTAATGCGCTACCGTGTTCGATCTTTAATTTTTCAGCAAACTGCATCGTTGTGCGAACTGCTACTGCAATGTCGTTGGTAACTTGATCACCCGCAACAGGGATATTTGCCGTATGTTGAATCGCGCCATTTAAGAAAATTGCAACGTCGCTGGTACCACCACCAATGTCGATCATACAAACACCGAGCTCTTTCTCATCATCTTCTAATACAGCGTAGCTTGATGCAACTTGCTCAAGGATCACGTCGTCAACATCTAGTCCACAACGATCGATACATTTGATGATATTTTGTGCTGCGCTTTGCGCACCTGTAATCAAGTGAACACGTGCTTCTAAACGCACACCCGACATACCCACTGGCTCGCGGATGCCTTCTTGCTGATCGATTACATAATCTTGTGGCAACACGTGCAAGATGCGTTGATCTGCTGGAATGGCTACCGCTCTCGCTGCATCCATCACTCGTTCAACATCACTATCGGTCACTTCTTTATCTTTAATTGCCACGATACCGTGAGAATTTAGACTTTGAATATGACTACCTGCAATACCTGCGTAAGCTGAATTGATATTTACACCTGCCATCAATTCGGCTTCTTCAACTGCGCGTTGAATCGCTTCGATGGTTGAATCGATATTCACCACCACGCCTTTTTTCATACCGCGTGACGGGTGCTTGCCGATACCGACAATTTCAACACCACCTTCATCATTGATCTCACCAATTAAGGCAACAATCTTTGATGTTCCTATGTCTAATGCAACGACCATATTGCCTTCTTTGCTTAAAGACATTGAACTTTCCATTAACGGTTTACCCATGACTAATACCCCTACCCTTTAGTGGCGTTGCGGTTGTGATTACCACCATTACGCCCATTTTTCCATTTAACTGCAAAACCGTTGGTATAACGTAAATCTACTGTTTTTACGTCATTAATCACATGCTTTAAACTGTGATCAAAACCAACCATAAACCTTCTTAAGCGCTTCTCTTGATGCTCACGCCCTATCTTTACCGTCATGCCATTTTGTAACTTTATCTGCCATGACCCACGCGCATCTTCTTTAAACTCCACCATTTTTAAAGGGAAGTCTTTCATCCATTTTCTAATCTTTAAAAACCCAGTTGCCATATTTCTGCCCTTATCATTGGGGCTATAAAGCAATGGTAGATTGCCTTTTTCTTTTGGCAGAATTGCTTTAATAATTTCGCCATTTTCGGCAAGCATTTCTTTATCACCCCAAAATGCAACAGGGGTTTGTTCAAAAATCTTTACAATCAACTTATCTGGCCAAATTTTTGTCATTGAAGCTGAATGTACCCATGGGTTACTTTCAATCGCCGTTTCTAAGGCTTTCTCATCCAGCAAATATAAATTTGTTTTGGTGAATGGCTCAATCACAGGTTGTAGCTGTTGTTTATCTAAAAGTTTTAAATCACCCTTTACTTCAACCGATGTAATGGTGAGGTTTTGTGGGTCTTGAATCCACTGGTACACACCTACGGTCACAGCAATAGGTGCGATAACCAAAACCGTTAATGCAATCGTCTTCCATGGCAATGAGAAAGAAGTCCATATCGACGCTCGCGGCTGGTTGCGCCGTGTGGCTTGTGGTCGTTTTGTCTTTTTTCTTGGATTAGAAGTTCTCATGCTGTTTTCAATATCTCCAACGTTAAATCAGAAAAACTTAAACCGTGTTGCTTTGCTGCCATTGGCACTAAGGATGTATCGGTCATTCCCGGTACGGTATTCACTTCAATCAACCAAAATGTGCCTACATTATCTTGCATCACATCAACACGTCCCCAACCTTTACCGCCCAATACTTTAAAGGCTGTTTTTGACAATGTATTAAGTGTTGCTTCATCACTTTCGTTCAAGCCACTTGGACAGTGATATTGTGTTTTATGCGAAATATATTTTGCATCGTAATCATAAAAGTCTGCTGCTTGATCCGCTTCTAAACGGATTGATGGCAATACTTCATTACCTATAATCGCCACCGTAAATTCTTTACCTGTCACCCATTGCTCAGCAAATACCACATCATCGTACTTTGCCGCTTCTTCATAAGCTGGACGAAGTTGACTGGCTTCTGTCACTTTGCTCATACCAATACTTGAGCCTTCTTGGGCAGGTTTTACCATTACGGGTAAACCTAACTTTTCTACTACTTCTTCAAAATCTGTATCAGCGTGTAATATTTCATACGCTGGCGTTGGCAAACCTGAACCTATCCACAACCGCTTTGTCATCAGCTTATCCATACTGATTGCCGATGCCATTACGCCACAACCAGTATAAGGAATTTGTAGAATCTCAAGTGCGCCTTGAAGCTCTCCATCTTCACCGCCACGACCGTGTAGAATATTAAACACACGGTCATAGTTTTCATTCTTTAAAACTTCTAAAACATCTCTATCAACATCAACACCGTGAGCATCAATCCCTTTTTCTAGCAAACCTTCTAGGACTGCTTTACCACTGTTGAGCGATACTTCGCGCTCAGCAGCCCAGCCTCCCATAAGCACGGCAACTTTTCCAAATTGTTGAGCGCTTGTATTCATTAAATAAGTGACCCCTGTGATAGTTGTGCGGGTAAAGCTGCAGCGATAGTGCCAACGCTTCCCGCGCCTAAAGTAAGCAACACATCACCGTCTTGTAATTGATTTTGCAATACTTCAACTATATCTTCTTGATCAGCAATAAATATAGGGTCAACATTGCCACGATTACGAATTGCTCTTGCAAGTGAACGTCCATCTGCACCCGCAATCGGCTCTTCACTTGCAGCATAAACATCCATCAACGCTAAAACATCAGGCTCTGATAATACTCGTGCAAAATCTTCGAATAAGTCTCTAGTACGAGTGAATCTGTGTGGCTGAAAAAGCACTACCATGCGACGATCTGGCCATGCGCTACGCACCGCTTTCATGGTTGCTTCCATCTCTGTTGGGTGATGACCATAATCATCCACCAATGTCACCGTACCGTTTTGTGTTTTGATGTCTCCGTAGAACTGGAAGCGGCGACCTACGCCTTGAAATTTATCCAAACCATTTACAATATCGTCATCCGAAACACCTAGCTCGGTTGCAATTGCAATCGCTGCCAGTGCATTTTGAATATTATGTTCGCCGGGCATATTCAACGTAATATCCAACGGTGCTTTGTCGGTGCGCTCTACTGTGAAGAAGCTTTGTGTTCCTGCGTAGCGCACATTACGCGCCCGAACATCCGCATCAAAATGAATGCCATACGTTGTAATGCTTCGTGTCACATCTGGCAAAATATCGCAAACATGATCATCATCAACACAAAGCACTGCCAAACCATAGAATGGTAAATGATGTA
This sequence comes from uncultured Cocleimonas sp., assembly GCA_964611045.1. Lineage (GTDB taxonomy): Bacteria > Pseudomonadota > Gammaproteobacteria > Thiotrichales > Thiotrichaceae > Cocleimonas. The sequence continues at coordinate 8,633 of CAZSXI010000068.1, forward strand.
AAAACTCTACAAATGCTGCTTTGAGTTTTTCAAAATCGTTATCGTAAGTTGAAAGATGGTCCGCATCAATATTGGTCACTACCGAAATCATCGGCTGTAACAATAAGAATGAAGCATCACTCTCGTCTGCTTCTGCAACCAAGTAATCACCTGTGCCTAAACGTGAATTACTTGCCGTGCTGTTAAGCTTTCCGCCGATCACAAAAGTAGGGTCAAGTCCACCCTCTGCTAACAAGCTAGTGACCAAACTCGTTGTCGTCGTTTTACCGTGCGTACCCGCAATCGCGATGCCGTTACTAAAGCGCATAATCTCTGCAAGCATTTCAGCGCGTGGTACGACTGGAATATTTTGCTCACGTGCTGCGATCACTTCAGGGTTATCGTTATTAACCGCAGTTGATGTGACCACCACATTTGCGCCTTCGATATTTGAAGCAGCATGTCCTTTGAATACTTTTGCACCTAGTGTTGCTAAGCGTTCTGTCATTGGATTGGTTGCAATATCAGACCCTGTTACTTCATAGCCAATATTGGCAAGCACTTCGGCAATTCCGCCCATGCCTGCACCACCGATGCCGACAAAATGTATTTGCTTGATGCGGCGACGCGCTAGATCATTAGGCTGCTTCATAATTCGTTCCTTGATCTATTGTTTCCACAAATTTGAT
>CAZSXI010000069.1:0-483 GCA_964611045.1 uncultured Cocleimonas sp.
TCATCTACCCATTGGCTTTGGGAAGGTCTACTTTCCATGATGATGGACACAGGAAAACTATTGGGGATATTTTCAGAGGGATTATTTGTATTTTGGGGTTGAGTTGTTTGTGTCATTACTTATATTAAGAGCAAGTTATGTGCCATTTAGAGAGCAGAACCTAAATGGAACTAGGAAAACGGCTATTTAAAAGCACACCCCCCTCTTTTATGCCGTTTTGTATTTTCAATAGGAATAATCACAAAGGATGAACGGTACATTTTGTACCATTTTTATATTAAGAAAAATAAAAACAGGTCTAAAAATACCTAGCACTACTTAACCTATATCATCTCAGCGACTAGAAATCCTCGCTACACTACTCATACATTAAACTGGTACAGATATTGCTATGTTATTTAGCATGGACTATAAACATAGATAACCCCTAAAATAATTAGTAAAAATATGACAGAAACAAACACCATCAAACCCCAGCTCATT
>CAZSXI010000069.1:516-9241 GCA_964611045.1 uncultured Cocleimonas sp.
CACCGACCGCTGTGATTTACGTTGTGTTTATTGCATGTCAGAAGACATGAAATTTGTACCTCGCGAGCAATTACTCACGCTTGAAGAAATGACACGTATCGGTAATGCCTTTATTGATTTAGGCGTAAATAAAATTCGTCTCACCGGTGGAGAGCCACTCACGCGCCGTAATATTATTAGTGTATTTGAAGCCTTAGGGTCAGAAGAAAAGCTAAAAGATTTAACCGTCACCACTAACGGTACGCTGTTAGAAAAATACGCACAGCCCTTGAAAGATGCAGGCGTGACACGCATCAATATCAGCTTGGATACTTTACGCGCTGATCGTTTTAAGAAAATAACGCGCATCGGCAAACTCGAAAAAACACTGACGGGCATCGAAGCATCACTCAAAGTAGGCTTCCAAAAGATCAAACTCAATACCGTCATTATGCGCGGCTATAACGATGATGAAATCATTGATCTGGTCGAATTTGTGCGGATGCGTAATATGGATATTAGCTTTATCGAAGAAATGCCTCTGGGTGAAATTGGCGACCATGATCGTGCTAAAACTTATTATTCTAGCGATGACCTTCGTGAGCTTTTACAAAACCATTATGGCTTGACCGCCACTACCGAACAAACAGGCGGACCTGCAAAATATTATCGCTTTTCAGATAATGACCAAAGTCGTATCGGATTTATCTCACCCCATAGCCATAATTTTTGTGATGACTGCAACCGTGTCCGCGTCACCGCAGAAGGCATGTTGCTATTGTGTTTAGGACAAGAACATTCCCTCGATTTACGCAAAGTGGTCCGTGCCAATCCTAGCGATGACGAAGTACTTAAAGAAGCTATTATCGGCGCGATGCAAATCAAGCCCAAAGGGCATAATTTTAACCTCAATGAACAACCCATCATTATGCGCCATATGAGTGCCACAGGTGGTTGACAGAAAGCAAATACCCCCTCTCCCTCTGGGAGAGGGCTAGGGTGAGGGGAAAAGCGCTAGCTTTTTATTAATGGTAACCAACCCCTCATCCCAACCTTCTCCCGAGGTAGAAGGAGCAAAAACAACACCTTTTATGAAGAAGGATAAATGCCAAATACACCTGAACTAACCGACGCAGGACTAGACGCAGCTTACGCCGTCAACGGCGTGAATGAGTTTGGCGAAACTATCGCAGGGCATATCGCTGCCGAACGCGCTTTAACCATCTACCTCGATAAACGCGAAATTGTCACCCTTATGACGCTCGGCACACAGCCCGAATTATTAGTATTAGGCTGGCTACGAAACCAACGCCTCGTCAAAAAAATGCAAGACGTAAAAGCGATTCAAGTTGATTGGGAAACAGAATCTGTCGCCGTCACCACCCACAAAACCATTACTGGAATAGATGAGAAGCTGAGCAAAAAAACGGTCACTACCGGTTGTGGGCAAGGCACCGTTTACGGCGATATGATGGAGGGTTTAGATAAAATAAAACTTCCAAAAATAACGCTAAAACAATCGCTGATTTATGATCTGCTAAGTAATCTCAACGCACACAATGAAATCTACAAAAAAGCAGGTGCCGTTCACGGTTGCGCTTTGTGTAACGGCACAGATATATCACGCTTTGTAGAAGATGTCGGCAGACACAACGCCGTCGATGCCATTGCAGGTTATATGTGGCTACACGATATTAAAGGCGCGGATAAAATCTTCTACACCACAGGCAGGCTTACCTCTGAAATGGTGATTAAAGTTGCCCAAATGGGCATCCCTGTTTTGCTGTCACGTTCTGGAGCAACCCAAATGGGTTATGAAATTGCACAACGTATCGGCGTGGTATTAATTTCTCGTGCCAAAGGAAAACACTTTCTCGTTTATAACGGCGCAGAGCAAATTAAGTTTGATGCTAAACCAAGACAATTGAAGAAGGCATCATGAGTAAACCCGAAAACCTAAATTTCTCCACACCTTTTTTAAGCGTGAAACAGGTATCAGAATACCTGCAACTCAATGAGAAAAAAGTCTATTCACTCGCCAATGAAGGACACATCCCCGCCACCAAAGTTACTGGTAAATGGATGTTCCCGCGCGAGTTAATTGATCGCTGGATGCTCGATTCATCCCACAGCGGTTTGCTCAACGATAGACTCGTTATCGCAGGCAGTGATGATCCTTTACTCTATCGCGTCATCAACAATTTCGCTGCCGACATGGGTTCACGTGCACTCATTAGCTATTCACCCACAGGCACAGGTTTAGGTTTAAACCTATTACAATCACAACGTATTGATGTGTGTGGCATCCACTGGGGACCACAGACAGAAAGCAACTTTCGCCATCCCGCACTTTTACAACAACATGCACAACATAAAAAATGGGTGTTGATTAGAGCCTTTCAACGCGAACAAGGTTTGATCATCAGCCCACCTGTTCTAAAGTTTTCAGAAAGCCCCGAAGCCTTTTTTGACTCACAATTTCGCTGGGTGAAACGCCAAACAGGCGCAGGCGCACAACGCTTTTTACAAGAAGTATTAAGCCATTATCACAAAACTACCGACCAATTAAATTGCGAAATTGAGGCTAAGTCAGAAAGAGAAGCCGCCGCCGCAATCGCCATGGACTTAGCCGACATTGCACCCGGTACACGCTCCATCGCCAATGAATTTGGCTTAGGGTTTATTAGTTTAGGCTGGGAATCTTTTGATTTAGCTTTACCGAGAAATATTTGGTTTAGGCATTTGTTTCAAGAATTTATTAGCGAGTTGAAATCTTTGCCTAGTCAGCAGTTAGCTGAAAGTTTGGGTGGCTATGATTTGGGCAGTTGTGGGGAGTTGGTTTGGGGTGATGATTAACACTAATCTCCTCCGTCATTTACCCAAAACTCGCCCAACTCTTCGTGGGTCCGCCCCACCTTGCAATCCTGTTTTCGTGATAACTATTCCATGAAGCCCAGAATTTAAATCTCTTACACTAACTTTATGCCCTTTTGCTTCAAGCGCTGTTTTTAACTTACTAGCATCGGTATTTTGTTCAAGGTCGGTATTACCATTGCGGTTTACAAAGTGAGGAAGGCTAATGGCAGTTTGAATATCCATTTTCCAATCCAAAACGCCCAACATGGTTTTTGCGACATAATTGATGATGCGGCTACCACCAGGCGAACCGATTAACATGACGAGATTCTCATCTTCATCAAACACCATAAACGGTGACATTGAACTACGGGGGCGTTTCCCCGCTTGCACACGGTTAGCTATTTTTTCTCCTTCCTTTTCTTCACTGAATGAAAAATCCGTAAGCTGATTATTCAATAAGAAACCACGAACCATCACCGTCGATCCAAATGCCATTTCTATACTTGATGTCATCGAAAATCCATTGCCTTCTTTATCGACAATACTGAAATGCGTAGTGCTGGGTTGTTCAGGCGATATTGAAACTTTCCAGTTTTGATCAGCATTAGGCGGAACACCCGCGCTTGCTTTCCCCATATCCTTTTCAAGATCAATCATATTTGAGCGCTCTTTTAGATAGGCCTCATCGATTAAACCTTCTACAGGGACATTGACAAAATCAGCATCTGCCATGTATTTTCCACGATCAGCATAGGCCAGTTTCGCGGCTTGAGTGAATAGATGAACGGCTTCTACTGAAAGCGCTTGGTATTTTTCGAGGTTCTTATCTTCGAGTAATTTAAGAATTTGAATAACGGTCATACCGCCCGACGTTGGAGGACCCATTCCACATATTTTGTAAATCTTATATTTAGCGCAAACGGGTGGACGTTCAATCGCCTCATACATCGCCATATCTTTAGCTGTTAGCAGCCCAGGATTATCGGCAGCTGATTGCACTGCATCCACAATATCAAGCGCGATTTGACCTTTGTAAAAACCCTTTGCTCCCAACAACGCTATGCGCCTAAAAGTCATCGCTAGTTCAGGGTTTTTCTTAATAACGCCTGCTTCAATAGGTTTTCCATTGGGGAAAAAATATTCCCAAGCTTTCTCGTATCGCCCTAACGCAGGATTGGTTTTATTGCTAATTGATTTAGCGAGTTTAGGGGATATCTCAAAGCCTTCTTCGGATAGTTTAATCGCATCTTCAAACAATACTGCCCATGGGAGTTTACCGTGTTGTTTATGCGTTTTTTCCATCATTGCAATAACACCCGGAACACCGACTGCGCGCCCACCCGCTAAGGCTTCCCACCAGTTCATGTTTTTGCCATTTTCTTGGAAGAGTTTGCCATCGGCTGCCATCGGCGCTTTTTCGCGACCATCATAGCTAGATAGCTTTTTATTTTTATTGTCCCAATACAGAGAAAATGCACCGCCACCAATACCACTTGATTCAGGCTCTACAAGATTAAGTACCATCTGCACCGCTATCGCAGCATCAATTGCCGACCCACCTTTTTCGAGAACTTTCATACCAGCTTCACTGGCATAAGGGTTTGCCGATGAGACCATATACTCTTTAGCTTCAACAAGTTTTTGCTCTATACGACCATTGCCAAATTCAGGGTAGCGCGCTTCTTTTGCAATAGAAGGGGTACTGAAAACTATAAATAGAAGTATTAGCAACGTCGTTGCTATACATCGCTTATGAATGGTTAAATTTTCCATGCTCAGAATCCTTTAAATTGATATTTCAATTCAGAGCATAGTACATTTAATTCGGTTGTATGTTTAGATAACAGCTAACCAGCCCCATCCTCAATTGCCTTCAACTGCTCGGCTATCGCCTCTTCATCTTCCATCATTTGTGGTTCGGTGAGTAACCACACTGAAAATTCTGAGCCTTCTCCCAGCTCTGATTCTGCTGTGATATTGCCACCATAACGGCGCACTAAACCATAGCTAATCGACAAACCAAGCCCTGTTCCTTCCTCCTGTCCTTTGGTACTAAAGAAGGGGTTGAAAATTTGTTTTAGATACTTTTCTTCGATGCCTTTACCGTTATCGATAATGCTTAGCAACACCCCCTGTTTATTCCAATCACGGGTTTTAATGGTGATTTCACCTTTTGATTCGGGTAATACATGAATGGCGTTAACCAATAAATTAACCAAAACTTGCTGTAATTCTTGTGGATTAATTTCTACGACTTGGCTGGCTTTTAAATCTGTTTTAATTTCAAATTTGCTTTCATTGCGTAAGTGACCCACTAATTTTAACGTATCCATCACCAATGAATTCACTTCAACCACACTGATATATCCAGAATATTCATCAGGATGCGCGTATTGCAATAAACGGTTGATAATGTCACGGATACGGTAAATCTGCTCAATCACTAAGTCGATTTCTTTTTGTACTGGCTTGGCATTTCCGCCCAATTCTTCAACCATCACATCGAGATTTCCCAACATTACTGCCGTGGGATTATTAATCTCATGCGCCACACCAGCAGTCAATTCACCCAGCGCTGCGAGCTTTTCAGCCACCACTAATTGCTGACGTGTTTGGCGTAATAATTGGATGGAGTTTTCTAAATCTGTGTTCTTTTTCTTTAATTCTGTTGTGCGTAATTCAACCTTATCTTCTAAAGAATCCGCCCAGTTTTGGATTTCTTGGCTACGCACTTGAAGCTGATCTAGCATGTCATCAAACTCGTGTGAAAGCGTTCCCAACTCGTCTTGCGATTCAATCAAACCCACCCGTTTTGCACCCCCTTCTTGGGTGGAATGCACCACATCGCTCATTTTTTCTATTGGCTTAAATATCTTTCGCGCACCCCTAATTGCTGCCCATGCGGATAACAACATCAAACCTAAAAACATCAAAATTAAAACGGCAAGCGCATTCCATAGAGCATCACGAAAGGGCTTTTCTAAAAAGCCTGCATACAACATGCCAACGCGATTTCCATCAATATCGATAATTGGCTCATAAGATGATACATACCAATCGTTCACCACAAAGGCTCGATCTATCCATGTGATGCCTTGATCTAATACCTTGGTTCGCACCTCGTTTGATACCCGCGTACCGAGCGCGCGTTCGCCTTTTTTGAGCGGTACGTTTGTGGATATTCGAACATCTTCTAAAAAAACCGTTACTGTTCCAATACTGCCTTCTGGCAAACTGCCTTCCCCATAAGCGAGATCACGGATGGCATCGACAAACCTAAAGTTTCCATTGAGTAATACACCGCTATCCAATAAAGCAACCACCTCGCCACGCGAATCTTTAACGGGATAAATAGCACGAATAACCATAGCGCGATCTTCCAACGTACGATCGCTAGGGCGAGCACGAGGCGTTTTAACAATTGGGAGTTGCACCAGATCAAAGAGGTTTTTATCTTCTTGTAATAAATCTTCGGATGAAAAAATTTCCACTCCCACCGTTGGCAAGCCATTTAATGCACTGAGTAAAGAAGAGGAATTACGTCTGTTTTTTAAAATGTTCGATTTATCTTGAGTAGAAACAACTTCTAGAAAGGAATAGCCAATCTGTTCTTGCAGAAACTCAACTTGCTTAATAACAGACTGTTTATTGCCTGATTCAAGCGCAGAACGAAATTGATAAGACTCTGCAAGACGCTCTAATTGATTCAAATAGTCTTGGCGAATACGACTAAAAGCATCGTGCGACACGGCGAGGTCTGTATTTACCTTTAAAAAGAGTTGATCGTAGGTAAACGTTTTGCCCCAGTAGATAGCCAACGCTAAAGCAACAGGCATAATCAATAAAATGGGGAAAAGTACCAGTAGCAGCAGTTTGTAACGGACTTTATGGCGAATTGCGGTGCGTATTTGGGTGAAAAAATTCATACCGAGTAGTTTTCACCCAAAAAATGATAATTATTGAGTCCACCCCCCCTGTTTTTACCCGATTTGTATTGTTTTTTAATAAAAACACTATGAATAAGGGAGCTTAAAACAGTGTATTCCCCTACAAATCGGCAAAAAACAGGGGGGGTGGACTTAATAAATAGTTTAATTTTGATGTTTTTATTATTATTTAGGCTTTCTCCCCTCTCCCTTCTAACTCCACTCAGGACACCGCCTACCCCTCCGCTATTTAAAAGGGCTTCATCATTAATTAGCTGCATTCCAAGCCTTTACTTTACGTTCTAGCGTCTTTCTAGACACTCCCAGCAGCCTTGCAGCCGCAGACTTATTGCCCTTTTCCATTTCTAAAACTTGTAATATGTGATTTTTCTCTATTTCATCGAGCTGATATGTATTGGCATCTATTTGTGGAGCAGTACTTCCTGATTGTTGAACAGCATTACCTGTTAAACACTGCCCAGGTGTCTGTTTTAGCAATAAGCAACGCTCGATTACATTTTTAAGCTCACGAATATTACCGGGCCATTCATAAGAACGTAGCTGGAACAAATCATCACCTGTTATCGATGGTTCTGGCAAACCTAAATCGGCTGACAGCTTAGCCGAAAAGTGTTGTACCAATGCAGGCAGGTCGTCCATACGCTCACGCAATGGTGGCATACGCACATTGACCACATTGAGACGATAAAATAAATCCTCTCTGAATTCCTTGTTCTCTACTAGTTTAGCAAGGTCACGATTGGTTGCAGCAATGATACGTACATCCACAGGAATTTCTCGATTTGAACCAACAGGTCGGATCATACGTTCTTCTAATACACGCAATAAATGTACCTGCATCGACATGGGCATTTCGCCAATTTCATCCAAAAACAAAGTGCCGTTATTGGCGTAAGTGAAAAGTCCTTCGCGGGTTTGTTGCGCACCTGTAAATGCACCTTTGGTATGCCCAAAGAATTCGCTTTCCATTAACTCTTCTGAGATTGCGCCACAGTTCACAGGTACAAATGTGCCTTTGCGGCCACTCCAACGGTGAAGTGCACGTGCAGCTAATTCTTTACCCGTACCAGATTCGCCTTCGATTAATACCGTAGTCGGCATGGGTGCAATCGATTTAATCACATCACAGACGCTTTGCATGGTCTCGCAATTACCGATCATTCCACTATCATAAAGCTGATCGACTTGGCGTTTAAGTACCACATTTTCTCGCTGAACTTGCTGATGCGCCAAACAGCCTTCGATGGATGCCATCATTTGGTCTAATCGAAATGGCTTCATAATAAAATCACTCGCGCCTGCACGCAAAGCAGCAATTGCTGTTTCTAAACTTGCGTGTGCGGTGATGAAAATAACAGAAGCAGTACAACCTTGATGACGCAACTCCGTCACCCAATCAACGCCCGACATTCCTGGCAAGCGGATATCCGAGATAATCAAATCAAAATTACAGCGTTGGCGTAATGCTTCAGCAGACTCAACATCTTCTGCCACTTCGACTAAGCCAAAGAGTTTCTCTAGCCCTTTTTGCAAAAAGCGACGAATACCGGGTTCGTCATCAACGATTAAAACGGAATGTCGTTTAAAACTATTCGTCGTTAATTTTACATCTGGCATTTCATCTATTTTTGGTGCGATTGAACTCATACCACAAAATCTTCCATTCCATTTTTATGTTCGGGACAATTTGTCTCATTATTCCTATGCTCTATAGGTCTTTAACATCATATTGGTTATTTTTGAGAAAGGGTGTTTAAAGAATCCTTGCCCTACTTTACTTTTAGACCATTTTTAGTGATTTTGCACAATACTCTCACAATTGGCACTGATTTTGCTACTAATTAATATGAGACCTTTGCACGAGTCAGTGGCGAAAGAAAAATGAGCTAAAATTTTACTGATTGAGGCGGGAAATGAAGCTAATAACGGGTTATTAGCAA
>CAZSXI010000070.1:0-9211 GCA_964611045.1 uncultured Cocleimonas sp.
TAATGATCATCAAACTCTTGACCTTTAGCTGCTGCTGCGCCAAATAAGGTACGACCTGCTAATACTAAATCAGGACGTAAATTAGCGAAGTTAGAATCGACTAAGAAATATTCTTGCTCGGCACCACAACTTGAATTAAGTGTTGCTACGTCTCTCTCGCCCATTAGCTTCAATACTTTTTGAGCTGCTTCATCCATTGCTGAATTTGAGCGTAACAGTGGCACTTTCATATCAAGTGCTTCGCCCGTCCAAGAGATAAAGATTGATGGGATACATAATGTAGCACCATTATCGCTGTGCATGATGTATGCAGGGCTAGTTGGATCCCATGCTGTGTAACCACGTGCTGCGTTAGTGACGCGAATGCTTCCGTTAGGGAATGATGAACCATCTGGCTCACCTTTGATAAGCAGGCTACCTGTAAATTCTGTAATCGCTTTACCACTCGCATCAGAAATGATGAAGCCATCATGCTTTTCAGCAGAAGCACCTGTCATTGGGTAGAAAATGTGTGAGAAGTAATTTGCACCTTTAGACATTGCCCAGTCTTTCATTGCAGCCGCAACTACATCTGCCGTTGCAGCGTCTAGTGCTTCACCTGTTTCTACGGTCTTTTTCATCGCCTTAAATGCTTTTTTAGATAAAGCTTCTTCCATTTTTACTAAAGTAAAAACATCGGTCGCCCAAATCTTTTCAAGAGACTTTGGCTTTTTTAGTGATATAGGTTCAGCATTGGTTATCTGAAAAACAGCTTGTGCGCGGGATTCACTTCCACTCATTTTGTAACTCCTTTAAACGTAAAATATTTGATGTGATAGAAAGAGTCGCAATAGATGGGGGTTAGGACTCTTTGTTTATATTAGTTGTAATAGCAAAAAATGTGCCAGAGCATCATACAGGATGGATTAATTTTTTTCTTCCCCAAACGCCTAAAAAGTAACAGTATTACAAGCGTTGCTGCTTGTTCATCGCAATTCACACTACTTAAGCGCACTTGTTTGGTGCTTCATTGCAAGAAAGGCACTATTGCCGTGCGATCGTTAAGCCTCTGGAGGGCATAGATGGAGATTAACTGGGATAAGAATATAGCAGCCACGTGGCGGGCTCGACAGGAAGCACTCAAGGCAGTAGATGATGTTGATTTGATGGATATGGATCGGTTGCTAGGCATTGACCGCCAAAAGCAGGCTTTTTGTAGAAATATCGAAAACTTTATCGCAGGCAAACCCAACAATCACGTTTTACTCTGGGGGGCTCGAGGTACAGGAAAATCTTCTCTCGTCAAAGCGGCGTTGAATACTTATCATCAACAAGGTTTACGCGTGATTGAAATCCCAAAAGATGAACTACTTTGGCTCATTGATATTACCGATGATATTCGTAACCTTGATTATCGCTTTGTAATTTTTTGTGATGATCTCTCGTTTGAAGAGGGCGAAACCAGCTATAAAGAATTAAAAAGCACTCTGCAAGGCTCAATTGAAAAGCCACCAGAAAATGTATTAATGGTTGCGACTTCTAACCGTCGTCACCTCATCCCCGAACAAATGAAAGACAATGAACAGTCTGAAGTCATTAACGGAGAAATTCATCACAGCGATACTACTGAAGAAAAAATGTCACTATCGGATCGCTTTGGGCTGGCATTGTCATTTTACCCAATCACACAAGATGAATATTTTGCAATCATTGATATGTTATTTAGTGATACTGCCATTGATGATAAAAAAGAACTCCATGTACTGGCCGATAGATTTGCACGTGAGCGTGGCAGTCGCAGTGGACGAATTGCTCAGCAGTTTTTTAATAGCTGAAATTGAATTTGTTCAATGACTATATCTAGTAAACCTTTATTTTTTCACATGTGAGTGGTCTAAAAAATTATGAGTACTTTAAAACTGGTGATTGGTAATAAAAACTATTCTTCATGGTCATTGCGCCCGTGGTTTTTTCTTAAAAACTTAGAAATTGATTTTGAAGAAGAAATGGTTTTTTTGTTTGAGGAAGATATGGAAGAGAGACTTAAACCTTATTTCTCTGATGGGAAGGTGCCAGTGTTACTAGAGGATGACTTACGCATTTGGGACTCGCTGGCAATAATTGAAACCATTGCTGATAAATATCCTGACAGACAGGGATGGCCTAAAGAAGCAGATGCTAGAGCTATTGCACGTTCGGTATCTGCGGAGATGCATTCTGGTTTTTTTGCGTTAAGAAACGGGCTACCTATGAACTGTAAAAAATATTTTCCAGATTATCCAATCACCGCCGAGGTAGAAAAGGATATAAATCGTATCGTTTCCGTTTGGGAATTTTGCAGAAACAATTATGGGCCCAATGGACCGTGGTTATTTGGTGAGTTTAGCGGTGCAGATGCGATGTTTGCGCCGGTGGTGCTTCGTTTGTCAGGCCATGATGTGAAACTTTCTGGAGTTACTAAAAATTATATGACTACGGTTTTGCAAAATAGGCATATACAGAATTGGGTTGAGGCAGGAAAGTCTGAAAAACGAATAATGACAATGAACGAAGTCTGATTTTATAAGAAATTAACCACTAATGATTTATTTCTTATGCCACCTCCCCCCTTTTTTGATGTTTTGTACTACTAATAGCAGTATTTAGAAGATACAAAACATCAAAAAAGGGGGGAGGTGGACTAATAAAATAGCTGTAATTGACTAAAAAGACCAAATAAACACTTTAGTATTGATAATCACGAAAGGCACCAATCAAAACACCCTGTATTTCCACTTGTTCTGCAGGGTAAAACATTGATTCCATCTGACAGTTTGCTGGGCGTAATTCTACAACCCCTGTATCTTTTGGGTGGTAGTATTTTAATGTCGCTTCATATCGATCAACCAGTGCAACGATAATATTCCCTTCTCGTGCGTAGCTTTGTTTTTGAATAACGACATAGTCTTCATCCCAAATACCTGCTTCTATCATCGAATCGCCTGCAATCTTTAATATGTAGCGATTTGGGCCATAAAACAGCTCCGCCATATTTATATTTTGCTGATCGGGGATAGCTTCTATCGGGCAACCTGCGGCGATACGTCCCATATAGGGTAAACTGCTTCCTTCTTCTTCGAAGGGTTCTGTGAGCTGGTAGGCTGATTTGCCTTCGGCTTCTTGCAGGTAGTTGTTATTAATTAAGGTACGAATATGCTTGTGAATAGTGCTACGCCCTATACCAAGTGCTTGACCAACTTCTTCTAGCGTTGGTAAATATCCCATCTCTTGGGCTAGTTCTTGAATCGTTCGTAAAACTAATGCTTGTTTGGATGTGAGCATTTCAGTTCTCTCTTTGTTGTGTAGCTTCCTTTATAGCGAACAAAAAAGAAACTTTCAAGTTATAAATCATATCCCTCACATAAATTTCTATAAATCCATAGTCTTATGCTTCTTATAGAAAAAAACGATAAGCCTGAAATATCGATATATCCTTTACAATATTTATTTGCCCTTAAACTTCTGCATATAATTGAAAAACATCAAGATAGATGACATTTATATGCGTATAAAAACAGGAGAGTATGGCTGCTTAAGTCTCATCAAATTGACCGACGGTAGTGTTATTTATAAAACTCCTCTTAACATCGCTGTACTTTTGTAATAGTATTATTAGCACGGGTGTCGTCTAGGATATTCGAGAAGTAAACGGGAAAATCCCTTGAGCCTAATTATATTTTACAGGGATTTGACAAGGTTTTGTGAGCATGACTGCTACGGCGGTAAGCCTAATAAACTTTTGAGAGTCCCGTCTTGAGCCTATCTGGTTCAAGGTCGATGTTTACTTCACGATAATCTTGGTAGGCACCCTTTTTTATTGCTCGCTTTTCTACGCGGGCTTAGCTTTAAAAATCACAAGCCCTAGGTATTTTTTGTACGCTGGCTCTTGGGTCTACTTTCTTTGTCCAGTTGAATACTGGCGCATTACTACCAAACGGTTCATCGTATCCAATCCAAAATACTTCTTTTGGTTTTTTTCGAGCGGTATATTTTGCATCGTAGCCAAGAAAACGTACGTATTCGGCATGTCTACGCGCCCTATCTAAGTCTTCAAAAAAACCTAAAGAAATAGTATTTTTATAAGGACCTGATTCTATAATCTTATAGTTTGTAATATCGTGTTTACTCATGTCCTGCACAACCTTTACTGCCTCATTGCGTGAAGGTAGTGCCTGCAAATACACTAAAAAATTTAAAGTTTGCATTGTTTTTTGCTTATGAATTTCTGTTGCCAGACCAAAATTATTGATACTTTTTGCGACTAAACGAGCTGTTTTTGAGCTACTGTACGGTCCAAGGGTATAACAGCTACTTTCTGTTTTTGCATTTTTACTTTGATAGGCATAACTATTTTTGGAAGGCATTAATATAAGTGCAGGCACACCTTGCTGTGTTCTTCTAGGTTGAACATAGTCAGTATTACCGATCGTGTAAGCCCAAATAAAATAAAGACTATTAACAATCAAAAGTGCAATGATTAAAATTCGCATCGTATCAACTTTGCTTCTTATTCTGTTCTGAAATGATTTTTAAGCCTTGCATAAGTAAATCGTCATGATGTTTAAATTCTTTGGATAAATAGGGGAGTAGTTTACTTGCTGATCCGCCACAAATTAATTTTTTAATCACTATTCTGTCATTATTTTGTTGTATTTCTTTTTCCATTATTAAACAAATGTTTTTAATAGCACCAACTAGTCCAAATAAACTTCCATTTGCTATTGCTTGCTTTGTATCGGTTGAGAATATAGTAGGTTCATATTTATGTTTACTTTCGTTAAATGATGCGAGCATTTTTGTTTTTTCTAATAGGCTTTGGCTACATAAATCTAAGCCTGGCAAGATCACCCCACCAAGGTGTTGACCTTGAGCATTAACGGCATCAATTGTTGTGGCAGTGCCAGAATCTACCACGATAGAAGCTTGGCTGTTTTCTAAATGATATGCCGCTATCATCGCCACAAGTCGATCCGCGCCTAGTTTATGGGGCTCGTTATAAGCACTTGTAATGCCTGCAAGTTGTGCTGAAGACTTAACATTAATAAATTTAAGCTTCGCGTCTTGGGAGTTTTTTTTTGCTGCGGCGATATAGTTATCCCCCAAAACAGAAACTATGATGATTTCATCTATCCCAGATCTTTGTTGTTGCTCAAATACACCTTTAAATTTATCAAATGGGGTGCTGTTTCCATACATGTCGCTTTGCATTTTAGGTAATTGGTCTTTATCGAGTAAAGTATCCAACAAAGCCCATTTTATGCATGAGTTTCCCGCATCAATTAATAGCTTTTTCACTCGCTATTCCCATTTTTGGTTAATTTTAGTTCCGCTGATGTGTAAAAACATAAGTCACCCGTGTGTTTCAATATGCCTAGGCGACCCTGTTTATCTATTTTAATGACCTCGCCTGAAATTATTTCACCTTGATGGTCAAAGGAGACTTGTTTACCTTGTAATATATCCCAGTCTCTCCACGATTTGATAAAGTGATCAAAGTTTAAACTCTCAAAGACACTAAGCCTTGCATGTAAACGCGTTATCAGATGGATGAACAGTGTTTCTTTTGAAAAAGTTATGTTGGTCGTTGTCATCGCCTCTGTTAAGCATGTTGCTGCTTGTCCAATTTTCTCATGTGTTGTTGGTGGTAAAGATATATTAAGCCCAATCCCGATAACTACTTTCCCCGATTGGTCGGACGTTTCCAGCAAGATACCTCCTAACTTTTTCTGTTGCCAAAAAATATCATTTGGCCATTTTACGCCATGCCCCTTCAAACCAATATCTTCTAGAGCTTCGGCAATTGCAATGCCTGCTAATAAGCCTAATAGAGACCAATGTTCAGTGATTTTATTAAAACAGTAGCACAAAGAAAAACTGATATTTCCTTTGGGTGACTCCCATGTATTACCTCGTCTACCTCGTCCTGATGTTTGTGTTTCACTAATACAAATATCACCACATTTTCCATTCTCTAATAGCCAACTATTAGTGGAGTCTACCGAATCAAAATAATGGATATTTTCACACTGTGTAGATTCTTTGATTATTTCGATATTAAGTGGTTTAGGATTTTCTGGCATAACGTGGTAGATAATCTTTTGTAACGTATTTTGCAGCTATGATAGCACCTAATAATGCGACAAATGCAGATGCTAGGAATGTCCATGTTGAACCCATTGAATCCCATGTATAGCCACTGAGTAAATTACCCAATGCTCCACCTAGTCCAAAGCTAATCCCTGCATAAAGTGCTTGCCCTCGTGCATGTAACTTTCCTGGAAATAACTGGTGCGTTAAGCTGATTGCGGTTGCATGAAAAAGTCCAAAGCTTGCAGCATGTAATAGCTGCGTAAATAATAGCAAACTAAAACTATCAACCCAAAATGCTAAAATAACCCAACGAAAAGAGGTCAATAAAAGAGCAAGTGCAAACAACCTAGTTGTGCCAAAACGAGAAAATAAACGGTGCATGACCATGAATAAGATGACCTCAGCAAAAACGCCCAAGGCCCACATTAAACCTGTTGTACTACGAGAATAGCCATGATCTTCAAGATAAATACTAAAAAAAGTGTAATAAGCGCCATGACTTAAAGACTGTAGCGCACACGCTAATAGTAAACCAATCACTATTGGCTGTTTCAATATTTCAAATATTTTTTTGTCACCTTCTTCAGTGATTTTTTCTACTTTATCTTTGACCAGTAGGCTACTTAGCCCATTCGCTATTAATAAGCTCAGCATTAAAAGTGGGAGCAAGCTTATTCCACCTTCATCAATAACTAATGGTAGCGCGGCAACGCTGATTATAAAACCGATAGAGCCCCAGAGCCTTATGTGGCTATAACGAGAAGTATTTCCTGAAAAATGATCTAAAGTCAGAGCTTCAAACAATGGCAAACTAGCATTCCAGAAGAAACCAAACACTGTCATGACGACTACAAACCACCAATAGCTTTGGTAAGTAAGCACACCCGCAAAAGCTGCAACTGTAAACAATAGTGAAACTTGAATAATGATTAAGCGTTTTTGCAAGTAATCCGATAGCCAGCCTAGCAAATAGGGCGCAAGTATTTTACTGCCCATAACAATCGCCATTAATTCCCCAATTTCTATCGCGGTAAAATCTAAGGATTTTAAATACAGTGGCCAATAAGGAACAAATATACCAAGAGCGGCAAAAAAGAAAAAATAAAATGAAGATAGGCGCTGGTAAATATAACGCTGTGGTAATTGAGAAGTAGGCATTTAATTGAAAAGGTCTAATTTATGTGAGTATTCAGAACCTATTTATTGAGGGACTTCCGTGGCTCTTTCTTTCTTAAAAGTATCTGCCCACCAAAGACGGGCGCGTAAGCCCCAACCACTTGTTAAACCAACTTCAGTAAAGCGGATATTGCCATTACCATCAATAATATAGCTGGTAGGAACTCCTCTAACACCAAACAACTCCGCTAAACGACTGTCTTGATCAACAATTGTTGGCCAGCTTTCTATCGACTGTTGTTTCATGTATTTAATGACGTCAGCTTTCTCACCTGATTGATATGCAACTGTAAGTACAGGCCAATCTTTTTGAATCTTTGTCAGGCTACTTTCTTCAAACTTGCAAAATGGACACCAACTTGCCCAAAAGTGTAAGAGTAAAGGCTTGCCAATATAGTCTTCTAAATTTACTGTTTTACCATCCAGCATTACGCTTTGAAAACTGGGTGCTACGCCCGTTGTTACCATGTCTTTTTGTAGCCAAGCTCTTATGCCAAAAACAATAGCTATAATGATGATGATTTCAATTAATATTCGCAACCAGCGACGCTTCTTTTTGGGGTTTTTAGGGCTGATGGGTTTCTGTGAGTTCATGGTATTTTGTTAGTTATAATAAATTGATTTCTTAGCTTACCATACACAAAAAAGCCACGACAGTGTCGTGGCTTTTTTGTGTATGGTAAAGCGCTATCCTTATAACTGATCTGTTACATGAATAGTAGTTTGACCTGAGATACTATGACCATGGTTATCATGTACGCCGTACCAAAAATGATCTGTTCCGACAAACCCAGGGTTTGGAGTGTAACGAACTTTATTACCTACTTTGGTGATTGTTCCATTATCTGCTCCCGATATTTGATTTAAGATGAGTGTATCCCCATCAGCATCAGAGTCATTGGCTAATACATCTACATCAATTGAAGTGTTTTTCTTTGTTGTCACCGTTTCATCCTTAATGTTTGGGAAATTATCATTCCCATCACTAGGGTCAACAACCCCAATTGATAAGCCTGCAACGTCTATGCCTCCGCGACCATCAGAAATGGCGTAATAAAATCCAAAGCTTCCAACAGTACCATTAGAGGTAAAACGTATTTTACCATTTTCAATCTTAGCAACTCCACCTGGCATAGCACCACCGTTAGCTCCTATGATTGAATCAATAGTTAAATAATCATTATCCGAATCAGTATCATTTTTTAATACATCTATAAGTATGGACTCACCAACATCGACTCTTAGTGCATCTTCAACTGCATTAGGTTCGCGGTTAGGTTGTGGCGCTACTTTTTCAACCGTTACAGTGACTGTGGCTTGAGCTGTTTGCCCGTGTGTATCTTTCACAGTGTAAGTAAACGTATCGCTGCCTGAAAAGTTATCATTTGGTAAATAGCTAATTTTGCCATTTACTATTTCAGCATAACTATTGCTAGATGCGGTAACACCAGTAATCATTAAGCCTTGGTCATCATTAGCTAATACATCAATTGTTATACCAACCTCTTCTTTGGTAGTCGCTGTATCATCTTTTACATTGATTGGAGCTAAACCACAGCCTGTGTTACATCCTGTGCTGTCGTTAATATTAACTTTAACTAAGGCTCTAGTTTCATATCCTGCAGCATCTTTAATAACGTACCAGAAGCTGTCTCTACCAGTGTACCCATCGTTAGGCGTGTACTTAATAGTATTTCCTACAATCATTGCTGTTCCATGATCTGAATTATCTACTTCAACAATCTTTAATCCCGAACCACTATCATTTGATAGAACGTCGATAACTACAGCTGTGTTTTCCGCTGTACTAACATTGTCTGTTTCAGCGATAGTGCAGTTCGTGTTACAAGTGCCGTTATCTTTTACAGTCACAGTCACAGTCGCCGTATCCACACCACCATTACCATCAGAAACAGTGTAGGTGAAT
>CAZSXI010000071.1:0-9014 GCA_964611045.1 uncultured Cocleimonas sp.
TTTCAAACTATAAAGCAGAAACAATCCAAAAACGATTAAGCTCCACTCTGGAATACTGAGAGATACAAGTATCCATGTGACTTCGGCACACTCTCCATACCCTTGAAATACTTTTCTTATAACCTCATTCGCAGGTAAATTATTCATCCAAAACTCTAAACCTGGCCCACATTCGGGTACTTTTTCAGGGGGTAGGTGTTGTAGCCAAGTGTGCCTGCCTGCAACCGCTAATCCTGCCATACTGGTTAGCGTTAGGAAAAACCCATAAATCCTCCGGCCCCATAATTTTGGACCTTGTATGAGCGCGAGTAAAAATATTCCACCCAAGAGCATTGCAATGGTTCTTTGTACGATACAGAGCGGGCAGGATATCAAACCCATATAATGTTGAAAAAATAATGCCACACCAATCATAGCGATGCTTATTAATAGCCCGAGTAGCAGTGCTGGGCGAATACTGTTTGTCATTTCTTATTGTCTTTCATGAGAGGTTTTTTGATTGTGTCATTTCTAAGGCAGCATCAAAAGCAGCCATTAAACTACCTGTTGATGCCTTGCCTGAACCCGCTAAATCAAGCGCCGTACCATGATCAACAGAGGTGCGGATAATAGGTAAACCCAATGTGACATTAATTGCATGACCAAAGCCTACGTGCTTGAGCACTGGCAAGCCTTGATCGTGATACATGGCTAAAACCGCATCGGCTGTTTCAAGGTATTTAGGCGTGAATAAAGTATCAGCAGGTAACGGACCTGTGAGATTCATCCCTTCTTTTTGGAGTGTTTTAATCACAGGTTCAATCGTTTCGATTTCTTCCATGCCCAAGTGCCCACCTTCGCCAGCATGTGGATTTAATCCGCAGATCAGGATGTGAGGGGATTTAAGTCCAAACTTTGTTACAAGGTCGTGGTGAAGAATCTCAATAACCTGTTTCAATGACTCTTTGGTAATGGCATCACTAACGTCTTTAAGCGGTAAATGTGTTGTCGCAAGGGCAACGCGTAAGCTATCCGCTGCGAGCATCATTACGGGCAAGGGCGCTTTAGTAAGGTCTGCTAAGAACTCGGTGTGCCCAGTAAACGTTATGCCAATGTCGTTGAGGCCATCGTTAATAATACCTTTGTGCAAAGGTGCGGTGACAACAGCATCAAACTCGCCTGATAAACAGCCCTTTGTTGCACGTGTGAGTGTGTCTAGCACGTACTGTGCATTGTTTTTGTTGAGTTCTCCAGCGACCACTGTGTTACTGCATTTAGTGTCTAGAATTTTAATCTCAAGCGCTTTATTAACACTTATATCAGAGTCACTTTGATAGTCACTGAAAGTCACGGGGATATTGAGCTGTTGAGCGCGCGACTGCATCATCGCTTTATCAGCGATAACCACTAATTCTGCCTGATAAGGATTTTCGCCTTGTTGTTGCGCTAGCTGAAGAATTAGATCGGGCCCAATGCCAGCAGGTTCGCCGGGTGTGACTGCTAGACGAGGTATTTTATTCATACTTTTTATCTTTATCGTTGTAGAGGTCTCATCAATAATTATTACAACTTGAGACCTTTACACGAGAGTATGGCGAGATAAAAAATAGCGTAATTTCTCCTGTCTTTCTTAAAAGTGAGGTCAATAGCATGGCTATTGAGCGAATTTTTAAGAAAGACAGGGGGAATTCAAGCATTTTTAATCCGTCATATCTCTCGTGCAAAGGTCTCAACTTATATACGATATTCAACAAAAGCTTCATCGCGTATACCTTGTAACCAGTTATTATAATCATTCTTTTTCTTATCTTTTGAAATAAGAGATTGTGCTTGTAGCTTTAATGCTTCGCGAGTTTGGTCAGTGGTTTTACGATCAAGTACTTCTAAGATATGCCAGCCAAACTGTGTTTGAATAGGTTGGCTTAGGCTATTTAGTGGCAAGCTTCTCACCGCTTTTGCAAAAGGAGGTACAAACGATGAAGGGTCCATCATACCCAGATTCCCACCATCTTGTGCGCTGCCTTTATCAGCTGAATTCTTCTCTGCAAGTGTTGCAAAACTTTCGCCTGCTAAGATTTTATTTCGCAAAACAGTAGCCTTCGATTTAGCCTGAGGGTCAGTTGATGGAATCAAAATATGTCTGACACTCGCTTGTTGAGTAAGCTTTCTTTCTCCACCGCGTTGTGCAACCAATTTGAGAATATGGAAACCACGTTGATCACGTACAATATTTGATAATTCACCAGCACCCATCAAGCTTAATGCGCGGACAAAGGCAGGGCTAAGTGATTGAGTGCTTTTCCAACCCAAATCTGTGCTTGTGGCTCCCATTTTTTTGATAATAGGATCAGATAATTGGTTAGGTGTGGTTGTTAAGTGTGCTAAAAGCTGTTTTCTTAAAGTTTGCGCTTGCGCCAGTAAACGATTGAATTGCTGAACGGATGTGCCATTAGGTGCAGGCACTAAAATATCTATCAATTGATACTGAACATCTTTATTGAGGCGTAAGCTTTCTGATTGGATTAATTCATCAATTTCATAATCACTAATGGCTTTACTGCTATTTTGATGGCGTCTTCTTAGTGATTCTAGATAGAGTTTGTCACGCAGGTTGTCACGAAAACCTTTGTAGTCAATGCCTTCTTTAGTGAGTGCTACTTTAAACTGGGGTAGATTCAGTTTATTTTGTTCTGCGATACTTAACATGGCGCGGTTTACAGCGGTATCATCAATAACAATACCTATTTCTTTAGCGCGCTGTAACTGCACTTTCTGTAAAACCAGGGATTCCAATGCATCTTTGATTAAAACGTTATCTGACACTTGCCCTTTTGTTGATTGCTTGATTTGTAATGCAGTACGTTTAACTTCACTAAACATGACAACATCATCATTTACAATGGCAGCAATTCGATCAAGATTAATCTCTTGCGCTTGTGTAATGGAAGTCACTAGGCTTAAACACAGCCCTACAAATAGAGTTTTGTGAGTAAAGTGTTGAAAAAAGCGTTTAATAGTCATCATATCCGTATATCTTATCCTTTAATTCTTGCCTAGCATTTGTGCCTAGGTTACCTAATCCTTTAAGTTCAAACTCGATGAAAATAGGGGTTTCATACGTTACATTATCCGAAGTTAAGTATCGTTTGGCAACTAGTCGTGTTTTCCAGCAACAATCTTGATATTCCAAGCCTACTAGTGTTTCTAAGTTACGTCTATTTTCAATATCATGTTCGGTGCTACCCACAAATGACCACTTATCATTAAGAGGCAGTACGCCCGACAGGGTTAGTTGCGTTAATGCAGTATTATTTAAATCTGTATTTAATTTTCGGTAGCTAATATTGGCGATACGTTTTTTATCATCCTGATAGTTTAAACGAAGTTCATAGTTTAATAGTTGTTTTTCGTCATGATCCCATAAAAGTGTAGATGCGACTCTAAAGTTTTCATTCAACCGACCGCTTAACTCTAATACAAGATCAGAGCGTGTACCAGTAGCAATAGTTCCACCCGGTAGAGTAACTTTTCGGTCACTAAAATTATAAACCTGACCGATGCTAGCGCTGAATAGTTCTTTTCCATTTACTCTGTCTTGAATGCGTGAGCTAACGGCAAAGGTGAGCTGGTTAGTATCTGCGATACGATCTTTACCTGTAAAGCGATTTTCTGAGAATAACTGTGTAGTCGCTGAAAAATTGGTCCTTGCGGTATCAAAAACAGGAAAGTTACTTTGATCTTTAAACGGTGTAAACGAATAGAATAGGCGCGGCTCTAGGGTTTGCGTATACTCTTTAGCCGTTTTTTGGGAGGTAAATTCTCTATCAAAAAATAAGCCCGTATCCAAAGTAAACGTTGGTAAAGTACGATTAAGCGTACTATCACCAATATTATTTTGTAAAGCGTAAAGCGTTGATTGCACACTGAGTGATGGTTTAATAAACCAAGCATCGTTACCCCATTTTTTTGAGGTAGTGACTTTCGCATCTAAACGACTGCCCATTACTGAGTTTGATTTATGAAAATTAACCAGCTCTACATCAGCACCAAATTTAAGGGCTTTCGTGTCTGTTTTTGGGTTGTAACCTAACTTAAATTCAGGAAGTCGTGAATAAGGTGCATCATTCGCATCAATTATTTGATGATCCTCAACGGCCGCACTCATCGACCAAGGCTTATTTTTGTAGACAACTTCTAGACGACGTTTTAAAGATGAGCGTGAACTTGTTTCTAATGAATTAGAAAGGTCATCAAAATAATCTTCATCAGAAACACCTTCAGCCACTAAATTGAGCTTGGTGTTTTCAGATAAAATGGTGTGGTGTTCGATATTAAAATAATTACGAAACTCATCCCCAAAAGATTTATCCTCTGGAATAAAATCGTATTCTAAAACACCTTGATGGCGTGGTGTTAAATATCTGAACTCCGTACCAAATTTTAAACCCTGACGCTGGAGCAGTGATGTTGTAACAGTCGCATCGTAATTTGGTGCAAGGTTAAAGTAATAGGGCAGAGAGAACCCTACGTTCGATTGCAAACGCAAGCTAGGACTTAAAAAACCAGATTTTCGCTTATTATTCAACGGGAAACTAAACTTTGGAAAATAAAAGATTGGCACACCTTTAACATTGAAGGTGACATTTTTAGCCGTACCTACTTCAGTTTTATTATTAAGCTTTATTTCGGACGATTGTAAATGCCAGCTAGGGTTTGGCGCGGGGCAACTACTAAAAGTGGCTTGCTTTAGTTTTAGCTCATTTTTATTGAGTAACTTGATTTGTTGGCTTTTACCTTGGGCGCTGTCGTTACTTATAGTGCGACCAGAGCTGTCTTTAGAGCGAATCACATATTCTGCCTGTTGAATAGTGCCGGTATGATTTTCTAAATTATACTTAATGGCATCACTTTTAAACTTTAGATTAGTCGTGCTAAGAATCACATTGCCGTTGGCAGTAACAAGATTGTTCCTTCTGTCAAAACTCGCACTGTCGGACTTAAATTGCGTATCATTTTGCTGGATAATCACATTGCCTTGAAGCCGAGAAACACCTTCTGCTCTTATTGTCCCAGAATCTGCCTCAAGATAAATAGCATCAGGAAAAGGTTTTTTGCTAATAGAAGTCTGTTGATAGGCAGAAGCCTGTGATTGATGAACACGGCATTGCCCCCACTGCGCCTTCTCATCTGCAAGCTCTGCGTATACGGCAGTAGAAGCTAGGATAATTAGAAATGATAGCGATAAATTTGAGATGGGAGATTTCACACCGCAATTATATGATTCTTTGTGCTTAAATCCAGAATTGAATTGATTTATATGTTTAAAAGATCAGCGGGATTGAGGTCTATAAATACAAATCGTCAAAAAACAGGGGGGGTGGACTTAAAAAATTGGATTTATCAGGTGTTTTTTGCGCTGTAGTACTTTCTTTGGCTTAAATATAAGGTAAAAGAGAACTTCTTAAGTCCACCCCCCCCGTTTTTTGACGATTTGTAAGTTTATACTGCGTTGATATGAGTTACTTAGAGCAAATAACACCCCATATTCCCTCAGAAGATAGGGATAAAACCATCAACTTCATGGTTGATATTTTAGGCTTTGAGTCTGTTCGCCATAGCGATGCTTACTGTGAGTTGACAATGGGAAATCACGTACTCGGTGTTCTTTCATCCGATGGTGAACCTAACCAACAAAGTATTTACCTGCGAGTTAAAGATATTGATATTTTATGGAATGAGATTAAGGATAAATTGGATGAAGGGCATCAACAGCACCCCTTTGATCGTGATTACGGACTGCGAGAAATTCATTTGATTATTCCGGGTACAGCGACATTGCTGTTTATTGGCTCAGCAATTTAATCAATTCTTAATGTTTATTATCGTTAAATTCTTGACTCTAAACCAATGCCTCAGGATAACGATGCTCTTTAATTTTAGGATGAATCTCTAATAAAGTTAGATGCCCTAATTCTTCCTTTTGGACAAAAGCAGCACCTGTATCGATATAATATAAGTTATTAATGTGTAAGGGTTTGCTGATTGGCATATGGCCCATAATCACAAGCCCAATGCCTTCTACATCAACCGTTTCGCCTGTCAGCTGAATATATTTAAAGCGGTTGCGTGACCACATTAAATAATCACGAATCTCTTCGTCATTATTAATATCACGAATAATTTCTTGCCATGATAAGCCAACAGGCACATCGGCGTGAACGATGCCAACATTTTTATTGTCATTTTCTATTTCAAATGCAATGGGTAATTCTTCTAAACGTGCGCGGATTTCATCTTGTGTTGTTGGGTCAACATCTTCCCACCATGCACCACCGTATTTTTCAACCCAGCTTCGGTAGTTGGTTTTTTTGTGTTTTGCCTCAATCAGCATCATCTCGTGATTGCCTTTAATGGCGTGAAACCAAGGTTTGTCTAAAAACTCTATAACACGGTATGACTCTGGTCCACGGTCGATTAAATCACCTACTGAAAATACGCGGTCAGTCTCAGGGTCAAAGTTTAAGCTTTCTAATTGAGATTCCATTAATGAAAACATACCGTGCAAATCACCCACCACAAAATCTCGCCCTACAGGGTTTTTATTAAAGAATTTAAAGGGAAATTGGCACATCAATTTTTAGCTCTAGTTTTTAATCATTATCTATTTTGGCGTATACTTGATGTTAACTATCAAAAATACCCCGTTACCTGAGACTATTGCAGATAACGAGAGGAATAAACAAGGTAATTAAGAGAAAATACGAGGACGTGCAGTGATTTATGGATGAAAGCGCTATGAATATGCCATGACAAATAGTATTTCCACTATACCCATCAGTTCTTTACTGCTGATCCTTATTCCTGTGGCAGTCGTTCTATGGATACAATACAAATGGTCGCTCAACTATAAAGAAGGCATTTACGCCGTTTCGCGCATGCTCGGGCAATTGCTGATTGTGGGCTATTTTTTAGGCTATATATTCAACACCGACAACGCTTGGGTTATTGTATTAATTTTGGTCATTATGGTCGTAGCATCCAGCTGGATAGCCTTGCGAACTATAACAAAGCAACGCAAACAGCTTTTTACAACTGTTTTAATCTCCCTAATTGTTGGAGGAGCAACTACGCTAATACTCGTCACTCAAGCCGTTTTAGACTTTGAGCCGTGGTATAAACCCCAATTCATTATTCCACTCGCAGGTATGATATTCGCCAATAGCATGAATAGCATCAGCCTCGCTGCAGAACGCTATTTTGATGAAATAGGGCGGGGCGTAGCACAATTAAAAGCCAGAAATATCGCCTTTAGAGTCGCAATGATACCCACCATCAATTCACTTTTTGCCGTCGGCATAGTGTCATTGCCAGGAATGATGACAGGGCAAATATTGTCGGGCGTAGACCCACTAATCGCAGTGCGGTATCAAATAATGGTGATGGCGATGATATTTGGATCTGGTGGGATTTCTAGTGCTGTTTGTTTGATGTTATTTGTACAAAAAGGTGAGGTGAAGAAGGGCGAATAACAGCTTTTGATGACACTACGAGTATTTATTTACCTCTTAATAGTCTTAAAGGGCTTTTAACGCCATCTGTATAGTAGCATAGTAAAAGCGCCTAAATTTATGTGGTGTAATAAATGAAAAATTATATTTTTGCAACAGTAATTATTAGTCTATTCTTATCTGGGACAGCCCCAAATTTTTTTAAAGTGAGTATGAATTGGGCGATAAAACAATAAGAGTTAAGTTTCATACACGAAAGAGCGGTGTTTATAATTCTCAAAATACTAGCGAAAACCACGTCAATAAAATGAGGAGCTTAGCCATTCAAGGTCACGGTCTTAATGAATATATCGTTGAGAATGGAAGTGGCTTTTGAGCGATTGCATTGGATTAGTCAATGATGGAGTTTTTTGCACTTTTTAATTTGATTTTCACACCGTCATTTTTTCTCCAACAAAAAAATGACAAATACAAAACCTGCAAAAACGTTGGCGATTAATTTGCACTAATCTATAATTGCGTTATTTCCTATTCCACCTATTTGCAGATTGATACCCATGACTAAATACCAACAAGAATTCTTAGATTTTGCCATTGATAATGATGTTCTCAAATTTGGGGAGTTCACGTTAAAGTCTGGCAGAATAAGCCCATACTTTTTTAACTTTGGGCTGTTTCAAACGGGTGCGGCGTTGTCTAAATTGGGTGATTATTATGCCCAAGCGATTATAGATTCTGGCATAGAGTTTGATGTATTGTTTGGCCCTGCTTATAAGGGTATTCCTTTGGTGTCGGTTATTGCCGCGACACTTTATGATAAGCATGGTCTTGATTATCCTTATGCCTATAACCGTAAAGAGGTTAAAGATCATGGGGAGGGTGGCAGCATAGTCGGCGCACCGCTCATGGGTAAGATTTTAATTGTGGATGATCTTATTAGTGCGGGTACGGCGATTCGTGAGGCGGCTGATATTGTTGCGGAGAATGGGGCACAACTTGCGGGCATTGCGATTTCGATTGATCGCCAAGAACGCGGTCAGGGAGAAACGTCTGCGGTTCAAGAGGTTGAAAAAGACTTTGGTATATCTGTGGCGCATATTATTGGTTTGAACAATATTATTCAGCATATTGAATCTGAGGTTGATGATGCGCAGTTGCTTGAGCGCATTATGGCTTATCGTAGAAAGTACGGTGTTCAGTAGGTGAATGGCTAAGCTCGATCCCTAACGGCTAATATCCCTGCAAAGATAATTATTAAAATTCCAATCCAAGTATTTATCAACAAAACTTCGCCCCATATTAGCCAACCAAATAGTGCGGCAAACGCGACAGATGTATAGGTGTAAGGTCCAAGCTGTCCTGCGGGGGCTAATCCATACGCTTTGCTTAATAAGAGTTGTCCAATGGTCGAGAAGATGGCGATACCAGTGAGATAGGCTAGTTGCATCCTTTTTATTTGCCTTTATTGTTTTACGATTTGTAATTCAGATAAAGTACAAATCGTCAAAAAATGAGGGGGGTGGACTA
>CAZSXI010000072.1:0-9006 GCA_964611045.1 uncultured Cocleimonas sp.
CATTGACGGAGACAATGATAAGCGGATTTTGAGGGTGTTCTGGAAAACGCCTGCCTAGGTCATTTGTTATTATTTTAATGTTGGCAGGCGTATTCATTGTTGAATTTATCGTTTGAAAAAATCAATCGCTATTCGACATATCAATTGCAACACGGTCTTCATCGCTGCGTTTCTTCGCATCGTTACGCTTTGATTCTAATTCGGTGAAGTAGCTTTCTGATTCACCTGTGATGTATTCACCCGTAAAAACAGAACAATCAAAGTTCTTAAGATCTGGGTTACCCGTTGTAATGGCATCAATCAAGTCATCAAGGTTTTGGTAGATCAATTTATCTGCACCAATCGCTTCTGCAACTTCAGCCTCGGTTTTACCGTGAGCAATTAATTCCTTTGCCGCTGGCATATCAATGCCGTAGATATTGGGGTAGCGAATGGCGGGTGAGGCTGAGGCAAAATACACTTTTTTAGCGCCTGAATCACGTGCCATTTGAACGATCTCACGCGAGGTAGTGCCACGTACAATGGAATCATCCACTAGCATTACGTTCTTGCCTTTAAATTCAATATCTAAAGGATTTAACTTTCGACGAACTGATTTTTTGCGTTCTTGCTGTCCTGGCATTATAAAGGTGCGACCAATATAGCGATTCTTGATATAGCCTTCACGGTAGGGAATGCCTAATGTAATCGCTAGTTCTAAGGCAGAGGTTCGGCTGGTATCAGGAATAGGGATGACAACATCAATATCATGATTTTCCCATTCGTGATCAATGCGCTTTGCAAGGTTGTGACCCATACGCATACGTGCTTTGTGGACGAAAACATTGTCTATAACAGAGTCAGGGCGCGCAAAGTAAACGTATTCAAAAATACAGCTGTTGTAGCGGGCTTTATCTGAGCATTGCTGGGTATGGACTTCACCTTCTTTGGTAATGAAAATTGCTTCACCTGGCTCAATATCACGAACGATTTTGTAGCCTTGGGTAACCAGAGCAACACTTTCAGAGGCGATCATATGATCTACGCCATTTTCTGTTTCACGTTTGCCATAAACTAAGGGGCGGATGCCGTTAGGATCACGAAAGCCGACTATGCCATCACGTGTAATCATCGCAACCACGGCATAAGCGCCTTGGCAACGATTATGCACACCACTGACTGCAGTGAAAATTTCTTCTGGATGAACACGGTACGTCGCACATTTTTGTAATTCTTGAGCAAATATATTGAGTAATATTTCAGAGTCAGAATCAGTATTGATATGGCGACGATCTTGCTTGTATAGCTCTTTTTTCAAGCCTGATGCATTGGTCAAGTTACCATTGTGCGCTAATGAA
This sequence comes from uncultured Cocleimonas sp., assembly GCA_964611045.1. Lineage (GTDB taxonomy): Bacteria > Pseudomonadota > Gammaproteobacteria > Thiotrichales > Thiotrichaceae > Cocleimonas. The sequence goes on from CAZSXI010000072.1 coordinate 1,338, forward strand.
ATTCCATAAGGAGAATTCACATAAAATGGCTGAGCTTCTGAGGCTGATGATGATCCAGCAGTAGGGTAGCGCAGATGACCAATCCCCATATTGCCGAGTAAACCTTTCATGTTTTTTTCGTGGAAAACATCATTTACTAGACCATTTTTACGGCGAATATAAAGGCGTTTTCCATCGCTTGTCACCATGCCTGCGGCATCTTGTCCACGATGTTGAAGGACGAGCAGTCCATCATAAATTTCTTGATTTACGGGGGTGTTACTGAGAATACCAATTATTCCACACATGGGATTCCACCAAGTTTAAAGGGTTTAGAGTAGCTAGAGTAGTTAGAGTAGTTAGAGTAGTTAGAGTTTAGTTCGCTGAAGGGTTGGTTCAGTAGTATTTGATTCAGTTGGGCTAATAATTGAATCAGTAGTCGGGGTTGCTGTAGGTGTTGCATCAGAATTACCTAAAGTATCACCAATATACTTATTCATGTCTTCAGGAATCTTCGCTTTTAACCAAGTAGCAGCTTCTTGAAATTTAGGAATAAACTTAGATTGACTCCATGCTTTTTGGTCTGGTAATTCAGTAAGGCCCAGTAACATCGTGAGCAATGTTGTTGCAAGCGCACCTAAAACAATACCTAACCCAGTCCCTAGAATTCGATCAAATGTGCCTAAACCAACGGCATTGATGATTTTATGGAGTATGGAATTAATAATAGCGCCAGCGAGTAATACGCCTAAAAATATTAATAAAGCGGCCAATCCAATTTGGGCAACGTCACTACCTAGTTTTATAGGTAATGCGGTAGCAAGCTGATCTTTGTATTTGATAGAAAAGAAGATAGCAGCTGCCCATGTGGCTATAAAAACTGTCATCCACACGAGTCCGCGCATAAACCCAATCAGTGCCGTAATCAGAATGATTACAACAATGCCAATATCAAAAATATTTACATCCATCTAACAATAGTCCTTTAAGGGGGTAAGGTTTACTTTAATAACTTAGTTTGAAATAACTAGGCTATTTTGCACAAAGAAATTCTTTTGGTAGCGTCTTTTCATGCCTTCTTGTGCCTTTATTGCCGCTGATCTATCACCATGACCACCTACTCGAACGCGGTATAAAATATTGTCTTCACGCATTGCTTGCGTGACAAACACTTTGTAACCTTCGCCTTTTATTGTCTTTGCAAGCTTATTAGCGCGTGACTGGCTCGACGTTGCTAGTAATTGTATAGAGTACTTCCCTAGTGGTGTTGTTGAAACATTACCACTTGTTGGAGGTTTGGGCTTAGCGGGTGCTTTAGCCCTTTTTGGAGCTTCTTTTTTAGCTGGCTTTTTTTCCACTATTTGAGGTTTAAATGCTTTTTTAGTGGTATCGCTGGTGCTTGCTATTACTGTTTCTTGTTTTGCAGGCTCTTCGATTTTTGGAGCATCAGTAGGTGAAAGCTTGGTTGTATCAACGATCTCTTTTTCTTCATTTTGCAGTGATGGTCTAATTGCAAAGCCTGGCTTCATGCCTTGAATGGCAGCTGAGGTTGAATCAATAGTTGCTTTGGCTGTATTTGTTACCGCATCTGTTGCCTTATCAGCGACACCCGTAGCAGATGCAATAATTGTAGAACCCGATCCTTTAAGAGTATCCGAAACGCCACCAGTCGTTTCATTGATAGTTGCCTTGGCATTATCAAGTAATGACGGTGTTTCAGTGTTTGTATCTGTAAGGCTACCCGTTAGGCTGGGAATGTTCATTTCAGGAGCATTAGGGAGCTTCATGACAACTTCTTCTCTCTCACGGCTCTTGTCTTTAAGCAAATAGCCCAATAACAATGCTGCAATTATTGCTAAAACAACTGCCCCAATACCCCGTTTTACCATTGCGTTATCCATGATTCTTTTCTGCTCCTTTGAATAAGAAAATGCTATTTTAACTGATCACCCAATCCGTCTATTTGATGACATGCATTTATAACTTCGGATACTACCAGAAAAGAGCCGAAAGCGACTACTCTATCTTGCAAATTACTGGTAGCTTTAAGAGACTGGCTTGCCTCTAAAAAGTTCTGATGAATTGTGATTGTTTTATTCGTGCCCTGATCATTGTTATGTTGAGTAATGAGCGCTTTAAGTTCATTTACAGGTGTACTTCTTGATCCTTTAAGTTCCACAATATGCCATTCGTTAAATTGCTTGTTCATGATTGAAATTACTTGTTCAATATCTTTATCTTTAAGCATTGAGAATAGGGCGATGTTTTTGCCTTCAATAGGGTTTTCTTGTAGATACTTTGCAAGCTGTTTAGCTGCATGAGGATTATGAGCCACATCTACTAGCCATTCAGGTTTGTTATGAAGTGTTTGTAGGCGACCTATGAGCGATACGTTAAGAAGCCCTTGTTTGATGGTATCTAGTTTTGTCGGAAATAATGTTTTTATGCTGTGTAAACCTGCAATAACCGTTGCTGCATTATTGAGTTGAAATGCACCAGCAAGCGTGGGTAAAGGCAAGGTATAAGACTTATCGAAACCTGTCCAAGACCACGTTTCATTATCATTTTCTTGGTATGAGAAATTAGATTGGATTTGATAAAGCTTCGAGCCAATTCGTTTGGCTTCTTTAATAATATTGTTCGGCGGGTCTAAATCGCCACAAATAGCAGGAATATTCTTTCGCATAATGCCTGCCTTTTCTATAGCGATAACTTCGCGATTATCTCCCAGCCAATCCACATGATCAATGCCAATACTGGTGATAATGGCTAATGACGTATCCCATAGATTTGATGCATCTAATCGACCGCCCAAGCCCACTTCAAGAATTGCTACATCTACTTTGTGTTGGGTGAAAATAAGCATGGCAGCGAGTGTGCCAAATTCAAAGTAGGTGAGGCTAATACCATCTCGTGCTTGATCTATCTGTTCAAATGCTTCTACGATTAAATAATCGCTGGCACTAGCGCTATCGAGTTTAATACGCTCATTATAATCAATGAGGTGAGGAGAAGTGTAGCTACCGGTTTTATAACCCTGTGCACTTAAAATAGATTCGAACAAAGCAACAGTCGAGCCTTTTCCATTTGTACCAGCAACCGTGATAATGGGACAACAAGGGGAGAGTAAATCTAATTTTTTTGCAACCTCACGAATCCGATCTAAGCCTAGATCAATCTCGGATAGGTGAAGTGTTTCTTGCCAGCTTAGCCATTGGGCTAATGTTTTTTTCATGGCTGTAACAGGTGCAATGTAGTGTTAATTGGATTTTTTGTTATTTTCATCATCGCTTGTTTTTGCTTTATCCGTCTCAGGTGCCGTGATTGGTTCAGGTTGCACAATAGCATCAACTTCTGCCATATTTTGTGGGCGAGGCTTATGCATCATCATACAAAGCATGTCTGCAATTTCCGCGCGTAACTGATGACGAGGAATTATGCGATCAATCGCACCTTTCTCAATTAAAAATTCACTGCGTTGAAAACCTTCTGGCAAGGTTTCACCTACTGTTTGCTCAATAACGCGAGGCCCCGCAAAGCCAATTAATGCTTTAGGTTCTGCGATAATTGTGTCACCAAGCATGGCAAAACTGGCAGATACACCACCCATAGTTGGGTCGGTAAGCACCGAAATAAAAGGTAAACCTGCATCGGATAATTTAGTTAAAGCAGCGCTGGTTTTAGCCATTTGCATGAGCGAGAAGAGTGCCTCTTGCATACGCGCGCCACCACTGGCTGAAAACACCACAAACGGGATATTTTCACGGATACAAACATCAACACCTTGCACAAAACGCTCGCCAACGACTGAGCCCATTGAACCACCCATAAAGCCAAAATCAAACGCGGCAGCTACTAACGGTATGCCATGCACTTGACCCTTGGTAACGAGTAACGCATCTGTTTCATCACGGCTGGCTTGCGCTGCAGCAATACGATCTTTGTATTTTTTATCATCTTTGAAGCCAAGAATATCAATAGGTGTAATATTTTCTGCAATGTTTTCACGGTTTTCTTTGTCGAGGAAAAGATTGAGTCGGGTTCTGCCACCTAATCGCTCGTGATGATCACATTTAGGACAAACTTCTAAGTTTCTTTCAAGGTCTGCTCGATAGAGAACGGCGCTACATGACGGACACTTATGCCAAAGTCCTTCAGGAATTGAACGTTTTTTTGAGGTTGTACCTTCGGTACGAATGCGTGATGGGATTAGCTTTTCAAACCAACTCATAGTTTATATCCATGCTTTTGTCTTTTTGTCCCCTCCCCTTAGCAAGGGGAGGGCTAGGGAGGGGGTAATATTACTTCGCGTCCATAGCTGTGCGCATTGAAACCAACAGCGCACCTATTTGATCCTTGATTGTATCAGCATCATCGATATTGTTTTCAATAATTTTCACAACGGCGCTACCAACAATAGAACCATCAGCAACCTTTGACACCGCCGATGCCGTATCTGCATCTTTAATACCAAAACCAACTGCCACAGGCAGTTTGGAAATTGATTTGATGGTAGCAACACGTTCCGCAACTTCATCAACATTCAAAATGCTAGACCCTGTCACACCTTTTAATGAAACATAATAAAGAAAGCCACTACCTGCATCGGATATTTTCTTAATACGTTCATCCGTTGTGGTGGGTGATAGCAAAAATATTGGATCAATGTTGTGTGATTTTAAAACCTTAATAATATCTTCGGCTTCTTCAGGGGGGAGATCAACAGTCAGTAAACCATCAACGCCAGCACTTGAAGCAGCTTGTGCAAACTCTTCATACCCCATTGCTTCAACAGGATTTAAGTAGCCCATTAATACGACAGGTGTTGTGTCATCGGTTTTGCGAAATTCAGCCATCATCGCGATGGTATCGCGTAAGCTGGTGTGATGTACTAAGGCACGTTCACACGCTAATTGTACGGTTGGTCCATCTGCCATCGGGTCAGAAAAAGGAATGCCTAATTCGATAATATCCGCACCCGATTCGACCATGCGGTGCATTAAAGGCACGGTGATTGAAGGGTTAGAATCGCCTGCGGTGATGTAGGGCATTAATGCTTTTTTGCCCGATGCGTTTAGTTTTTCAAAACAGGATGTTAGGCGACTCATAATTTGATTCCTTCTAACGCTGCTACGGTATTAATATCTTTATCACCACGTCCCGATAGATTAACAATAATATTTTTGTCGCTAGACATCGTAGGCGCAAGCTTCATCGCATACGCCAGCGCATGACTACTTTCTAAAGCAGGGATAATCCCTTCGATACGTGTCAGTGCGTGAAATGCTTCCATCGCCTCATCATCGGTAATCGCAACATAGTTAGCACGACCAGTGTCTTTCAAGAAACAATGTTCTGGTCCAACACCCGGGTAATCCAGCCCTGCTGAAATCGAATGTGGCTCGGTCACTTGCCCATCTTCATCTGCCAGCAAATACATACGGTTGCCATGCAGTACGCCGGGTTTTGCCATGTTCAAAGGCGCGGCGTGTTTGTCGGTATCTAAACCCAGTCCTGCAGGTTCAACACCAACCATTTGTACATCAAGGTCTGGTAAAAATTCGTGGAATAAACCAATCGCATTCGAACCACCGCCCACACAGGCGATGAGCGCATCAGGCAATCGACCTGTTTGCTCCAAACATTGCTCTTTAGCTTCGCGCCCAATAATGGTTTGAAAATCGCGCACCATCATCGGGTAGGGGTGAGGGCCTGCCACTGTGCCGATGCAATAAAATGTGTTATCAACATTCGTTACCCAATCGCGCATCGCTTCGTTGAGGGCATCTTTTAGCGTTTTAGAACCTGAGCTAACAGGAATAACTTCTGCGCCTAACAGCTTCATTCTATAGACATTGGGTGCTTGTCTAGCGACATCAACTTCACCCATATAAACCACACACTCCAAACCTAAACGTGCCGCAATCGTTGCTGTTGCTACGCCGTGTTGCCCAGCGCCAGTCTCGGCAATAATACGAGGCTTGCCCATGTGTTTAGCCAGTAGCGCCTGCCCGATGGTGTTGTTGATTTTGTGCGCGCCCGTGTGATTTAAGTCTTCGCGCTTTAAATATATTTGCGCTCCGCCGAGTTCTTTTGACCAGCGCTTGGCGTGATAAAGCGGGCTAGGGCGACCCACGTAATGACGTAAATCATCATCGTAGTCTTTTTGAAACTGTGGATTATCTTTAAGTGATTCGTAAGCCTCACCCAGTTCTTCAATTGCATCCATCAAAGTCTCGGCTGCAAAGCGCCCGCCATAAATTCCAAAATGACCTTTCTCATCAGGAAAAGAATTCCAATCAACCGTGCTTAAATCTATGCCAATTAGGTCTTTGTCATTTTCAACACTGGACACGTCGTACCTCACTCATGCGTATATTTTTCATTAATGCTTCTATCTTTTGTTTGTCTTTGATACCCGGTGCGCTTTCGACACCGCTACTTAAATCTACACCGTAAATGGGGTCAGCCGTTTGGATTGCTTCTGAAATATTTGTCGGGTTTAAACCGCCAGCAAGAATGATGGGTTTGTCATAGGCTTGGGGTGTTTTTTTCCAGTTAAAACTCTCGCCAGTTCCGCCTGCTTTTCCTGCGCCATGGCTGTCTACCAAAAAGCCTTGGGCTTGCGGATACTGATCGGCATATTTTTTGAAAGCAGATTCTACATCATCACTCTCAAGAAACTCTTTCATCCCAACCGCCTTTATATAAGGGCGATTAAATGAGGCACAATACGTCGGTGATTCAGAGCCATGAAATTGCAATAAATCTAAGGGTACGGTTTTTAATACTTCATTTACAAAATCTGCAGAGGCATCTAAAAACAAACCCACGGTGGTAACAAAAGGAGGGATGGCATTACAAATCTCGGCAGCTTGCTCGCTACTCACGTTACGTGGACTTTTAGCATAAAAAACCAGCCCAAGTGCATCCGCCCCTGCATTGCAGACATTTAAAGCGTCTTCAACGGAGGTAATACCACAAATCTTGGTGCGAATAGGGGAGCGAATAGTCATGGGGGAGAAGGTATCACATGAATGGCGAACTATGAAGATGCAAAACAGGGGTAAATCATCAAATACAGATGATTTTTGCTTGTTTTTATAGTCCACCCCCCCTCTTTTTTGCCGATTTGTACTAACAACAAGGCTATTTTCTCTCTAAAAATAATACAAATCGGCATAAAAAAGGGGGGGTGGAGATTAAGTTTAGGTAGTAGAATGCCTTTATGAGCATTATTAACCCCGTAGTCATACTTGCAGACAATGGTTCGACCAAAGCAAGTGCTACTTTGCAACTTAGAAGCATTGCAAAACAGCTTAGCGAGCGTACTCAACAAGAAATCCACCCCGTTTCATTGCAACATGCCGATGTTATCTCGGCGGATGAGCTGGGAGGGGTGAAAGCCTCTGTATTAAATGCTTTTTTACGCGAGCAATTAAAATCAGGAGAGCGAGAATTTATCATCTTGCCATTATTTTTTGGTAATAGTCGTGCGCTGACTAAATTTATACCCGATATCCAAGTAGAATTTGAAGCAGAGTTTGGAAAGTTTAACCTAACAATAACCGATACGCTCTATACGCCACCGCATCCAATTTTAGGCAGTGATAAAAAACTGGCAGAAATTATTGTAGATCATATCCAACAAACTTCTCAAACATCTTCACTTCCATTAAAAAATATCGTG